>NZ_JAUDRH010000016.1 GCF_030381805.1 Chlorogloeopsis sp. ULAP01 | reverse complement strand
GTCGACATAGCTGAGACACCCTTTATTTTTTCTTCTTAATTCCAGTCTCAGCTTTTTTTTGCACCTAAATCAACCCGTCGAACTCACGTTAAATAAGTAGACATAGTTAAACTGAAAATACTTTATTTGCCTGTAGTTGGCGCTTTAGCGAAGACAGCGCTAACTACAACCTTTTATTATTCATGTCTAGCGACTTAGCTCAAATTACCTGTTAACTTAAATCCTGCCCAGTAGTAAGGATGATTGTAAAGCTTTTTATCTGCTGCCATTTGTCTACTTCTGTGCAATTGTGCTGCTAAATGCGTTCTAATTCTTAATTCCTCAGCAGGTAGTTGATTGATTGCATCTTCGTACCATTTGGTCATCTGCCCGGCAGTTAGTTCCCTCAGCCATGCTGTTGCTTCTAAAAAAGCAGTAGTTATTGATTGATTGAGCTTAATTCTTCGGTAAAATTCAATCATTACCAAAGCAGCGGCAGCTGAGTCTACAGTCCACAGGTTGTTCACTACATAAGGAACTCCCAGACTGAGAAAAGCGTGAGCTAGACTGACATATTCGGTGGTGATGCTTTGGGGGTAAGACATTTCTGTTTCAGCAGCTGACAGCGTAATCAGTTTGTAATTTACTAAGGAATTTTTACAAATTTCTTCTAGAGTGAGTTTATCGTGTGCTAATAATAATGCTGATTGATGTGGATGAATCAAATTTTCAGTTAATTGCCCAATAAAGTGAAGCAGATTGCGATCGCCACTGAGGGCATTTTCTATCTGCTGTTTGGTAGCCTGTGACTCTGGGATGCGTTGACAATTATCAAATAACTGACTAATCAATTCAGCTTCGATTTTGGCAAATTTCTGTCTGGAATAAACCGTGCTGCTTGGTTGTTCGACACTCAATAAACTCGGTTCATCTGTCTGTCTTAAAGATTTTGATTTTAGAAATAATCCGATTTGCGCGGTTGGCAAGTAAGTAATTGTGAAATTTGCATTCAAAGTTGATGGTTCTTCCTGGGCAGCAGCAAGATGGAAAAGGGCATGAAGAGGATAGGCGTGCAAATCGCGGTGGGGAATTAAAATCAGTTGGGTAATGTCTTCGAGTTCCTGTATGGTTGCAGAAATGTTGAGGATATTTTTGAGTTGTAAAAGCCTCCGTTCCATGTCTAAACGCCAGGAATGTTTGCTTTTGCTTTGTTCGTCTTCACTGACGCGGCGATATTCCTGATATTGTTGATTCCATTCTTGTACCCATTTTTCAAATTCAATTAAGCGTACTACTGCTTCGGGTACAGGTAATTCATCAATAGAATCAAAATTGAGTACGGGTGTAAAGATGGGGATGGGTTCTGGAGAATTGTATTTGATGACAAATATGCGTAGAGTGCAAGGGGTAATATGCCAGCAAATGATCGCAGTTGTGGGATTGAGTAGTTGGTGAACGTCAGCGTAGGTAGGTGAGTAAATTTCATCAGTCCAACCATATAATAGCCAGTTCAAACAGGCGTTTTTGCCTTGCTCTAAAATTTCCCAGGCAGGAGCTAAATCTCCATACAGGATGGCGATATCAACGGTTAACTGGGCTATACCTGCAAATTTCAAAACGAGTTGCTTTTTACTTTCATCTGTGCGATCGCTTTCGTTTAACAAACTTTGCAATAAATAAATGGCGCGTTGCTGGTATTCGTGTGCTGATGCTTTTTCTGTCAAAACAACCAGCGCTTTGATCAGATTTTGCAGCACCTCTAAATGCAATAGAGTCAATCCTTCTGCGGTGAAAGCATAGAGTGCTTGTTCGTATGCAGTTGCAGCTTGCAGCCAATAATGGCGGGGTGGAGAATGTTGTTTACCTTGTTCGTAATGAGCATTACCGATCGCGAGATAAAGTGTAGCCCAACCTTCAGGGTGAGTTGTTGGGCTAATATATCTCAACCCTTGTTGATAACTTACTAATCTGCCATCATAGCCGCGCTCGTTCAAGGCAGGATTGATATTAGATTGTTGTTGTACAAGCCCTTCAAAATTAACTGCACCTCCAGCAGCATTACCTCGCCCCAGCCAGGCTTCCCAAGCATCTGGTTGCAGAAGTAGAGCCTGATCGTAAGAGGCGATCGCTTCTTCAAATCGCTTCAGGTGAGATTGAGCTACGCCTAAGTTGTACCAGATCAGATGAAAATCGGGTTTAAGTTCTATCGCTTTGTAGTAGGAGGCGATCGCTTCTTCCCGACGCCCCAAATTATCTGAGGCGACACCACGGTTGAACCAGGTTAAATAAAAATCGCTCTTGATCGCGATCGCTCGATCCCAAGAGGCGATCGCATCTTGCCAATTTCCCAAATTTGCCAATGCTACTCCCCTGTCAACCCAAACGTCGTGGAAGTCAGGATTAATTTGCGTAGCGCGATTGTAAGCTTTAATTGCATCTGCCCAATTTGCTACTCTCTCTAGCTCGCTTCCTAGGGCGTACCAAGCTTCGTGACAGTCGGGATTAATTTCTGTGGCTTGGTGGTAATTGGCGATCGCATCTTCCCAACAACCTAAATTAGATAGTGCCAATCCTCGGTTATACCAAGCTATATCCAACTGGGGATCGGATTCAATTGCTCTATCATAGGAAGCGATCGCGTCATTATGTTGCCCATTCTCAGCGAATGCCACGCCTCGCCAATACCAACTTAGGGAGTCTTGAGGTTGCAGCAGTAGTGCTTGATCTAAACCGAAAATTGCTTCTGTTATGTATCCTAGTTTCAACTGCATTAAACCCCATCCAGAGTAGGCTTCTTGATAGTCGGGTTTTAATTCTAATGCTCGGTGGAAGCAAGCCAGCGCATCGGCAAAATATCCTAGCTCACTTAACGCTGCACCTTTGTTGTACCATCCTTTGTAAAAATCCGGTTTAATCTCCAGTACTTTGTCGTAAGAGGCGATCGCTTCGGTAAAATTGCCTAAATAAAATAACGTCAAACCTCGATTAAACCAATATTCGCAGACATCAGGTTTCAGTTCTAGGGCTTTGTCATAATGTGTCATCGCTGTTGCTAAATCGCCGTTCTTGGCTTGTTGCAGAGCTTGGTAAAAATATGCTTGTGCTTGAGTTGTAATGCGATCGCTTACTATTCCAATAATGGGGTGTGAGTTGGTTGACGGAATTTCTAGTTCAACAGCTAATTGTTGGGCAAAGTTATTACTATGTTCCCAACCCACTAACAAATCATCCGTTGTCAGAGTTTCTTGTATCCAAACTCCTTCCTCATCACCAGAATTAATTAAGGTTGGAGATATACTTGCAGTATCTTCTTTTACTGGTTGTAAACCTGTGACAACATTAGGATGTATTGTCTCTAATACATCCTTTTCTCCACCTTCCCACAATCTTTCGCCAAAATTACGTATCAATTCTATTCTAGGATTACTGACATCTTGCTGTTGCGTTAATTCTGGATTTGGTAGTGGAACTTGGATGGCGATCGCCCCAGTGGTTTCTAAATCTTTGTCATTATTTTCCCAATAATCCTCGCCTAAGTTCCGCGTCAGTAACCGTATACCCAAATCGTAAGCAAGATCTCCAACAGTCCCGATTCCCAATTCTCCTAGCTGTACCATCCTTTCTGCTAACTGATTGTTTGGAGCGGGTGAAGTCAGTAATTTTTCACCAAAGTCCAGCAACCATTCTATCCAACGATCAACACTGATACGATGCTCCATCCGTTGCAAATACTTGATTGCCCAATGCTTACCTCGTGCTTGATACACACCTTCTAACAATTGGGTAAACAAATATTCTAAATCCGCGTTAGTTAGTTCGGGCGGCTTTCTTACCACCTGATGTCCAGCTACAGCCCTTGCAGAAGCATACCGCTTTTTTTTGGGAGACTGCCGGAACCTTTTAAGCCATCGCACCAGCCACTTGAGCATTTTGGGAACTCTTGGATGTTTTCCTGTAGATTTTAGCGATCGATGTCTAAAAAACTATTGAATACGTAATAAACCGATGTAATGAACAAGATACATTTGACATATTGTTAAGCATATTTTGTACATTTATACAGCTTTTCTCTAAATGGATGGTCAATTATATAACATACATTTTTGTTAATCAGGTTTTTAGCATCATAGAAGCGATCGCTCCAAGTTGAGTTTTTGAGAATGCGCCTTTAATTGCAATTAGGATATTGAGCGGCATCAAACAAGCAACCGATAGCGTTATTATTGCTGTAATGTTGGGTTAGCCGATAAACTGTCCTAATCCAAAAATATTGTCCTGTCAAACGTAACAATTGATGAAATTCAGCGCGATCCCTTAAAATATACACGCCAAGTGGAAGCTGGTGTAACGTTTGTTATTATTCAAGCAGATAAACAGATTGCTGAACTCAGGCCTATTCCATCGAGCGGTAAGCAACTTCGACCATTTGGTTTATGTGCTGGTGAATTCACAGTCCCCGATGATTTTGATGCACCAATGTTGAGCTAGCATTTCAAACCATGATATTGGAAGTTGCGATTCTTGAGGTGAAACCTGATTTAACTGAAGAATTTGAAGCTGCCTTCAAAACAGCCTCAACTATTATTGCTTCTATGTCAGGCTATATCTCCCATGAGCTTCAACGATGTCTAGAAACTACAAATCGCTATATTCTGCTTGTACGTTGGCAGCAATTAGAAGACCATACTATTGGGTTTCGACAATCAACAAAATATCAAGAGTGGCGATCGCTACTCCACCACTTCTACGAGCCATTTCCGGTTGTGGAGCATTATGAAAGCGTTTTATTTAACTCTTGATCTGAGTTTTGCCATCTTTCCCAGAACGCAGGCTAACATAATGTCCTAAGTCTGATGGGGCTATAGTTTATGCCTTACGAACTTGGTCTTCAATATAGTGTCTGTATTAGGCGTGTTATACGGAAAATGTCTGTATAAATACCCTATACAGGATGGTTATATGGAAAGTTTCAGTATAGTGTCTGTATTAGGCATGTTATACGGAAAGTGTCTGTATAAATACCCCATACAGGGTGGTTATATGGAAAGTTTCAGTATAATCAATAGTTAACCTGCTGCGCTTAATGGTAGGGCAGACGAAGGAACTTGCGGAGGAGGATTCAATACCGTTTACTCAATAAATGTTTTTTGTGCTAACATTTATTGAGTAAACGGTATTAGCTTTATGAAGAGGCGAACAACCCCGAAACAGCCCTCAAGAGGCTCAAGTTCATCAATCTACTCACCTCCCTCTGACAGCTGCGAATTAGACTGGGAGCCTTTGCCTGAGTGTCTTGGTCACTGGACAGGCTTCGTGCTGCATTGGGTCACTGAGCTTGGTGCACAGTTTTATGCTCGTGCGATGGCTCCCCTAAATTTACGTCCGCTTCAGGTTGGTATTCTTCAATTACTAGCGGCTGAAGGTGCAATGGTTCAAGCACGACTCGGTGAGAAGCTGCGCGTTGATAAAGCTACAATGGTCACTCTTCTAAATGGTTTGGAAGAACAAGGGTTAGTTGAACGACGACCTCATACGAGCGATCGCCGAGCCTACGAAATTCATCTTTTAGAATTTGGCAAGCAACAACTCCGAGCAGCAGAAAAATTATCAGTTGAAGCTGCACAACAATTCTTTTCCGCTTTGACACCGCAGGAACAGCAAACTCTCAATGAACTGTTGAGGCGGGTTGCAACAAGCAACGCCTCATGGAAACCATCAACGTTCAAAAAGACTGCTGAATAGCTCAAACTAACAGTACAAGAGATATAAACACCATGAGTACAGCAATTCTTGTTTTCGTAGTTGCTTCTTTTGCGACCTTCTTCAACAATGCTTTGCATTGGTACACACAAGTTACAACTTATCCACTTCTAAGTTGGGTTGGGCAAGCAGAGTTCGTATCGTTCCACAAAGAGTATGAGCGTAGGCTGCCATTCAGCATTTATGTGCCTTACACATTACTAATGTTCAGTACACTTCTTCTGATATTCTTTCGTCCGGCAGAAATCGAACTTGAATGGGTGTTTGTGTTACTTATACTGAATGCGTCCATTATGATTGTGAGTCTTGTCTTTGCTGTCCCCATTCATACTCGGCTTGATCGTCAGGGTTACCCCGACAAAGCTGGGATTCGCGAACTCATTCGATACAATCGCGTTAGACTCATTGTCTCATCGACTAGTAGCATTATTATGCTGTACTTAATGATAGGTTTGTTGATGAGCTAGGCAGCGACTTCCCTGTAGTTGATCGTATTGACCAGCAGGCTAACAACACAGTGGAGCGGACGGCATAGAGCCTTTGGACTTCATTTCGGCATCTCTACCACCGCTCACTTTAGCCGTTAGCTGGCTTCGTTTGATTGGTTAGAGTGTAATTTAGAAGTGATTGTCGGTATTCGGCATTAGGCTGATTGAAAGTTATTGGTGAGACGCTGAAAACTGTTTTCTTTCCAAAGTAAGTTTCACCCAATTGGCTTTCGTGGCAAATTTAGTCCAGATTCTTCGCTTAACGCTTATCCTCATGACAGGTCAACAACCCGTTCCCAAGAAAACATCTACCCTGGCATTTGAGGAATACACCTCTTCCAGTCCAGTCTTGTCAAGCGTCCATGCGGATTGGCAAAATTTACTGCTGAGAACATATATTGAACCAGCTTCGTTGGACTATTTACTGGTTCCCGCTGTTCCTGATCCATACATTGTGCTTCAGGTTGCTGGTACAACCACAGTGAGTTTGAGGGAAGAAGGCGAATCCTGGAGTACAGTTCAAGTTCATCCTGGAGAGCTTTTTTTTACAACGGGTGGCGGAAATCCTTACGAAGTGCGTTGGAGAAGTGAGTCAGATGAACTCATTGAAACAGTGCATCTTCATCTCAACCACCAATTCTTGGCTAGAACAGGCGAACAAGTTGCAGAGATTAACCCTTCTCGGATTGAGTTACTTGAACGCTCTGGTATTCGCGATCCGTTTGTGGAACAGATTTGTTCAATGTTGAAACAGGAGCTAGAACAGCAAGAGATTGGTAGCAAACTTTATGCTGACTCAGCCGCACAACTGTTAGCTGTCCATTTGTTGCGTCACCATTGCACGATCGAACATCAAGTCAAGGAGTATCAAGGTGGGCTACCTCAAAATCGCCTTTGTCGTGTCACTGATTATATACAGGCCCATTTAGAAACTACTATCTCGCTGGATGATTTGGCTCAACAAGCTGGGATGAGCAGCTATCACTTTGCACGTCTCTTTAAACAATCAACTGGAGAAAGCCCCAATCAATATGTGGTACGCTTGCGAATCGAAACTGCTCAACGGCTCTTGCGGGAAACCAATTTAGGCGTGTTGGACGTAGCGTTGTCCGTCGGATATAACAGCCCTAGCCATTTAGCAACCCAGTTTAAACGCCTCGTCGGAGTCACGCCCAGCGCCTACCGTCACAGCCATTGAAGAAAGTAGCAAGATTCCGAAGCCGATCGCAAGAAACCGAGCGAAATGCACTGCTTGTTGCCAATACATTAAAGGCATCAAGTTAGTTTTCGTGCTTGCAATCAGAAATAAGGAGTTTGAAAGATGTACGCATTTGATGAAAAAGTCGTGATTGTTACGGGTGGTAGTTCTGGGATTGGTCAGGCAACCGCGATTGCCTTTGCTCGTGAAGGCGCAAAAGTGGTTGTTGCCGATCAAGAAATTGATACGGGCAGGGAAACCGTTGAACTAATTCAAAAAGCGAATGGCACAGCCCTGTTTGTTCAAACAGATGTCAGTCAAGCTGCGTCAGTCAAAGCAATGGTAGACAAGACTATTGCTGCTTATGGAAGGCTCGATTATGCCTTTAACAACGCAGGAATTACACTTGCTCCCAATCCACTGGCTGACCAACCTGAAGAGATCTATGACCGTGTGATGAATACAAACGCGAAAGGGACATATTTGTGTATGAAGTACGAGATTCCACACATGCTCAAATACGGCGGTGCAATTGTCAATATGTCCTCGATCGCTGGCGTGACTGCTACATCTGGATTTTCTCCATACACCGCCAGCAAACATGCCATCTTGGGGCTAACGCGATGTGCAGCCTTAGATTATGCTAAATCCGGTATTCGTATCAATGCAGTTGGTCCAGGCACAATTGATACACAAATGCTGAAGGATTTTGTTCACATGGCAGGTGATGATCCAAGTGTTCTAGAAGGGATTCGAGCGGCTCATCCAATCGGACGTGACGGGAAGCCTGAAGAGGTTGCCAGTGCAGTATTGTGGCTTTGTTCTGACGGTGCTTCATTTGTCACGGGGCAAATGCTCATGGTCGATGGCGGTTTTACGGTTCAGTAGCCCTGAAGAAACTAATGAATTTTTTGGAGAAGCAAGTCATGAAATATTGCACTTTGGGTAACAGTGATCTCTCAGTATCCGCGATCGGCTTTGGAGCAATGGTTTTGTCTCCAGGTATCTATCAATCCGTGAACGACGAGGAATCGCGGCAAACGCTTCAGCAAATTCTCGATCTAGGTATCAATTTCATCGATACTGCTGATATCTACGGAAATGGACACAATGAGCAATTGATTGGAAGCGTGATTCGGAAACAGCGCGATCGCGTTGTGCTGGCAACCAAGTTTGGCGGGGATGTCACAGAAACAGGGCACATTCAAACAGGCAACGGACGACCTGAATATGTGCATCAGGCGATCGATGCTAGCTTGCAGCGATTGGGAGTTGATTATGTGGATGTGTACTATCTGCATCGAGTTGATCCGGCAACACCTATCGAAGAAACGGTCGGTGCAATGGCTAAATTAGTTCAAGCAGGCAAAGTTCGTTATCTTGGACTCTCGGAAGTATCGGTTGAAACCATTCGGCGGGCGCATCAAATCCACCCAATCACAGTCGTTGAGTCAGAATACTCTTTATTCACTCGTGACCCGGAATTGGCAGTACTTCCCGCCTTACAGGAACTTGGAATTGGTTTTGTTGCATACAGTCCTCTGGGACGCGGTTTTTTAAGCGGTCAGATCAAGCGAGGACAGACTTTTGCACCAGACGATTGGCGACGGACGCAACCTCGTTTCCAAGGTAAAAATTTGGAGCGAAACTTAGATTTGGCGGAGACGGTTGAGCAAATTGCATCTGAAAAAGGAACCACAGCCGCTCAGTTAGCTCTTGCTTGGTTACTGCATCAAGGCGATAATATCGTCCCAATTCCTGGCTCACGTCGGTTCGAGAATATGCGCCAGAATGCCGAAGCCGCAAACGTTTTGCTAACAGAGCGAGACTTGTCACGACTCAATGCTGTGCTACCCGCAGGAGCAGTATCGGGCGATCGAGCAGATCAGGCATATATCATGAACACTAATCGATAATGCTTGAGAGCTTGCATTGTCAATATCTTGTCGTGGTGGCAGCCAGCTAACAACGCAGTGGAGCGGACGAATCAAGTCTTCTCGCTGCGTTTCAGTCATATCTGTTGCCGCTCACTTTAGCCGTTATGCCGCAAGTCCTCGGTCGGGATGTGACCACGATTTTGTTGGCTAAGGTATAAAAGTTACGCTGTTGCCCGTGTTCCATTAGCTAACATCTTTAGGTTAATGGTAAGGAAAACCGTACCTAAATATGTGGGCGTTGTATAAAAAGTACGAGTATACTAGCGAGCAATCTTGAAAGCGCTAAAAAGCTGATCATGCCAAATTGCCCATACTGTGATGTTCTAATCGACGAGGCCTATAATTTCTGCGTTAGTTGTGAGCAGCAGGTTAAGTGTTTGGTATGCAGCAGTTACCTAATGAAGGATAAGAGTAAGTGCCTTAAGTGTGGTACTTCTCTAAGTGTGTCGCAAACTACTGCAACTCCTATGAATAATTTTTCATTGGAGGAAGAGCAAACAGAAAGCAACTACTCAAGAAAGCTAAATCTATCGTTCACAGATACGGCGATCGATAAAGTTGCATCTGCCTTGGGAGGATACGTTCCGTTTAATCCACCTAAAAGTCCAAAGCCAGTTGCACGTCCCCAGCAACTTGCCTTGCCTTTTTCGTCAGCCTCAACAGATAATAACCACTTTGATCAATCAGAAGAACTGATCGAAGAATCGATAGAAACTACATCGGAAAGTGTTTTAGACGACAATTCGCCTTCAAGCTACTTTGAAAAAGATGAGCAAGGCTTTCTTGTTTCGGTTGCTCCTGACTACAAAGGGAAAAACAAAAAACTGCAGCAGCAGAGGTTTAGCCTGTTGTATGTTTGGGCTTATAACTTTATTTGTGGAGAGGCTGTACCTACTAAAGAACACTTGAACCAAGCTGCGAGAATCAATGGGGTTTACGACAAGAATTACTCAAAACATCTGACTGATGTAGCTAATCGCTTTTTTATTAAATCTGATGGAACCTTCAAGCTTAATCCAGGGGGCGCTCTGAAGTAAATAAAATTCTGATTGAAATGCAAGATGCAGATTTAAGCGGTCTTGAATACTGGAACTCAACTCGAAAGAATTCAAATCGAGGATCTCGCATAACAAAGGAAGATACTCAGAAAGTTGATCAGTGGCTTCAACTTCCGTCTAGGTTTGATCATTTCGATGTAAGAACTTTAGGTACTACTTATAAATATGCCTTACTCGCTCTATATGACATTACTAAAGAACTAAAAGCACAGGAAGCTGTAAAGCCAGGAACAGCATATGAATATCTTGTTAAAAGATATAAAACCATCTCGGTTAATAAAGTTAATTTTTCAAAGGCTTTAACCAATACTAGAGATTACGGTAAATATTTTAGTCGAACATCTGAAGGATTATATTACCTCTCTCCTGAAGCTGAAACTTTAGTGGCAGGATGGCTCAGCCAAAATAATGAGCAGAATCATTAAGAATTATGAGCATTCAAAGATCTCAGATTGAGACAGCCTTATCTACAAAACTTCCGCAGGAAATCATTTCTGCTTTGCTTGATGAGTATCAACATATTAAGCAACAGTTTTTTCTGAGAAAATTTCAGCCAGCAGAGCTAAATGCTGCTCGATTCAGTGAATGTGTTTTACGCTTAATAGAATTCCTAGATACAGGAAATTACACTCCTTTTGGGAAGCAGTTGAATACACAAAATATCATAAACCGTGTTTCTAACAATACTGGTTTACCAGAGGGTATTCGCTTTTTCATTCCTCAAATCACAAGAGTTCTTCTTGATATTAGAAACAAAAGAAATGTTGCTCATGTTGGTGGAGAAGTAAGTCCTAATTATTCTGATTCTCTGCTTGTCTCTCATTCTACAGACTGGATTTTGGTTGAGCTTATTCGCAACTATCATGCAAATAGTATTGATGAAGCAAGAAAAATAGTTGAAAGCATTAATGAAACCAAAATTCCTGTAATAGCAGAAATAGGAAGCTTTGTACGGGTTCAAAACACAAAACTCAAAGCAGATCAAAAGACTTTACTTATTCTGTATTACAAACAGCCAGATAAAGTTAGTGATGCGGACTTGATCAGATGGATTAAATATTCAAATGCTAGTAGATACCGAACTGAAATTTTGAAATTATTAGATGATGAAGCTTTAATTCACTACGAAAATGGGTCTTGTACACTTCTTCCTAAAGGAGTTATTTATGTTGAGAAAAATATAAGCCCCGAATTGATTGTATGAATTTGATGATTTACTCGTCTGCTTCATTCAAAACATTTGCATAAAGTTGGCTGCTGATTCGGAAATTTGCTTGACTTGTCAAATCATCCATTATAGGTTTAACTGCCTTGATTAAATTTTGGCGTTTTGCTAACAGCAGAATTCCCAGAACACCAGCGATCTTTAGACCAAAATCTTTCGCGGCTTGTCTACCCAAACGCTCGTCGATTAATAATCAGCTTGCTCCTACTTCAACAGCAAGTGCAATCGCCTCCGCTTCACCGATATTAACGCGGGTTCTTAACTCAGAAACCAATTGTTAATTTTGTACTGAATGAATTTCCAGCCAAGTTGCTGATTGAACTGCTGTAACCACAGTTTCTCCGGTTCTTTCATCCAGTAATTCTTCACGCACCGCATATGGAATCAAAATTCCTCCATAAATTTTTTGCATTAAACTTAATTGTCCAACTTTTGCCAAATTTGAAATGGGTGAGGTATTACTTACTATGATCACCGCTAGTTCGCATCCTGTAGAGTATTGAGATCGTCTTGAAACTCAGCGACATCATAATGAACACAGATACCTCGATCTGCCAACAGTTTTTGAAACTGCATCCGATGGATGCAGTCCTACTAACTCACTCGCTTTTCCCAAACTAATTTTGTCTTGTCGGAACAGCATAAGCACAATTTCCAGAAATAGCTCGTTTTCTGAAAAGCCACTGGCTTTTACTAGATCGTCTGAAATCACCAAACTCATGCTTCTCCCTCCAACTCTTAAATCTTCTGCTTAGATCGTAGCAGCCAAAGTAAAAACAGGTTAGGCTCTTGACAGTTCTGGCTCTTGTGGCGGCGCGGCATAACACTGCGTTGGTGCGGACGGAACAGAGGTTATCGGTGAGTGTTCAAGGTTATCTGCCGCCGCACAACTTCACCGTTAGGGCGCAATGTTGAGAGAAAGAAATTTTTGCTCTCAAACAGTTTTAAGGGAAATTGTAATGAGATTTTCCTATCAAAAACTTGAGAAGGAACATGCACTATCAATTCTTCGTTGGCGTTATGTTTCCCCCTATGACTACTACAACTTTGATGTCGATACTATCCAAGAAGACTTATGTTATCTAATTGACCCCCAAAATACCTTTTATGCAATCTTAAATGTGCACAAAGAACTTGAAGGCTATTGCTCTTTCGGAGCAGATGGCCAAGTACTAGGCGGAGACTACTGCACTGAAGCCCTTGACATCGGCATGGGAATGCGACCGGACTTAGTTGGTCAGGGATATGGCAAGCACTATGCTCAAGCCGTGGTGAGGTATGGGGTCAATCAATATAGAGCACAGAAGTGTCGGGTAACGATAGCGGAATTCAACAAGCGGGCGCAACGGGTTTGGGAGCAAGTAGGATTTGAGCAGATAGGGAGGTTTGTCAAAACCGGTACTGAAGAAGAATTTGTAATTATGATTTATAAAGTCTAGCTTTATCTGTTAGACGAACAGTACATCGGAGCTTGATGCTATGACTATCTCTTTAGATTTACCCTCAGAGCTAGAGAATGAGCTTTCTACTGAGGCCTCCCAGCTTAAGTTACCTCTTACAGAGTATATTCTGCGCGTTCTCTCCTCTCGCCCTTTTCTGCAAAACCCTCCCAAAACAGGTCTAGATCTTGTTGCCTACTGGGAAAGCGTTGGGGTGATCAACTCTCGACCCGATATCGCTGATAGTCAGGAGCACGCACGCAGGTTGCGCGACCAGACTGAACACCGTGAGCGAGCTTAGGTAGCGAATGTACATAGTCGATACTGATGTCATGATCGACATCCAGAGGGGTTATGAGCCAGCACTGGCTTGGTTTGCCTCTCTCCCAGAACTGCCAAGCATTCCTGGTTTTGTGGTGATGGAATTGATTCAGGCTGCTCAAAATAAGCAACAAGTGCGTAAAGTCCTACAGCTTGTAGCGCCATTGGCCATTGTTTGGCCTACTGAAACCGACTGCGCCCGTGCTCTATCTGATTTTACGGCCTATCATCTGTCTCACAAGGTTGGTCTGATTGATGCTTTGATTGCAGCCTGTGCCGTTGGGCATAACGCAACTCTGTGCACTTTCAAAGTGAAGCCTACCAAGTGATCTCAGGATTAAGCATGGAGCAACCCTATAGTCGCTAAGCCGCCTAACACTGCGTTGGTGCAGACGGTACAAACGTGATCGGTGGGTGTTCGAGGTTATCTGCCGCCCCACAACTTCACCGTTATGCGTTTAATTCTCGGTTGGGGTGCAGCCGTAAGTTTATCTGTTTGTGTTCAAGAGGTGTTCAGAGAAAGGCTGGATAGCCAAAATGCAGAGGCACCCTACCCTTTCCGGTGAAGCTATAATTTCCTTAAGGGCAAAGAGGTACAACTGGCTATGTCAAACCTTGACCAAATTGAAGCAGCAATTCTTTCATTGCCATCCAGTGAATTTGAGCAGTTAAGGCTGTGGTTCCTTGATTTAGACTACGAACGCTGGGATAAACAGATAGAGCAAGATATTGAAGACGGTAAGTTAGAGGCATTTGCTCAGGAAGCGATCGCTGAGTTTGAAGCGGGTCATTGCCGAGAAATTTGATGCACTATACAACCCGGAAGCTTTGGCAATACTACGACGCATTACCTAAAAGTGTTCAACGAACGGCAGATGAGTGTTACAAGTTGCTTAAAGTTGACCCCTCTCATCCATCCTTGCATTTCAAGAAGTTGGGCAAGAAGTATTGGTCAGTTCGGGCAGGGTTAAGTTATCGAGCTTTAGGTGTCGAAGTCGAGAATGGTATTTCCTGGTTCTGGATTGGAACACATGCAGAATATGACAAGTTGATTGGCAAGTTATAGTACGGCATAACCATTCAAATACAGCGGACAGCCCAAATGCCTTTTGCCTCGTTTTAGAGTTCTCTGCTACCGCGCATCTTTCCCGTTATGCGTCATATGAGAGGAGGCAGAAAATGATAAATTTTGAAATTAGTGATATTAGAGAAATGACAAAGATGCTTGTACCAGCAGCAGACATTGACAGTTATTTTACTTTTTATTACGACGAAACAAATAATATTAGAAAATTTTATGTAAGAAAAATCGACTTTAATTCCTCTTTTAATTCAAATTTTGTTTTAGGTGGTTTGGTTCATGAAGGAACACAACCCAATATCAAACCCTTATTTGACAGACTTAACTTACAAAATAATATTTTTTTGTTGGTTTGATAGGTAAACTTGCTAATTATATCAACACTAATTCAGGAGAAAAAATCATAGATGACCTAGATTTATTATCTGAGAAGCAACTGAATAATATTGATTCGCTTATAGACCTGTTAAACAAATCTCATGGCAAGAATATCGCTTTTTTGCATTCAATAGACAGTTATGAAGAATTAACAAAAATGAATTTAATACGTGAAATTAGAGATAAAAACCACGCATAACTACATAGAATTAAATCAGTCGATAGTCTAAAATCAAGGTGCTACAGCAGTTTAGGGTTGGCAGTGTGAGAATCGAAAAAATCATCTGGCTAGACACAATTATAGAAAAGCTTGCTGTAAAGCACCGTGTTGAGCCTGATGAAGTAGATGAGTAGAGGAGGTTCTTCGCAACAGACCCAAATTTCGATTTATGTAGAAAGGCGATCGAGAGGGGGAAGACGTGTATCTTGCTTTGGGACAAACGGATACTGGACGTTATCTCGCAGTGTTGTTTATTTATAAGCCTTTCGCTCAAGCTCTGATTTTAAGTGCAAGGGATATGGCAGATCAAGAGAGGAAACTGTATGGCAGAAAATAAGTCTAAGCAGTTACCTCAATTTAATACTAATCAGGAACTTGTAGAGTTCTTTGATGCTCACGATCTGGGTGAGTATGAGGGTGAACTGCCAGAGGCGCATTTTGATGTTGACATCAAACGGAGCCATTATTTAGTTTCGATTGACAGAGATTTGATGAGTAAGCTTTTGAAAGTTGCTAAAGAGCAGCAAATTTCGGTTGAAATGCTTGTAGATTCCTGGTTGAAAGAGAAGCTTATAAAAGCAAGTTGAAGCGGTGGCATAACAGCGCCTATGCTTAGGGATTTCCAAGAAATAAATTATCCAAAATAAACAAACCACAGAGGCACTGAGAAGACTGAAAAATAAGGAACAGAGAGGTTTATTGCGTTAGGTGGTTGAGTGTGTTTTATTTGGAAGTCCCTTAAGCCTCTTTAGTTACTCTGGGGAAATAAAAATAAGAGCCAATCTTTTAACTGTAGATAGAGCGAGCATTTGAGCGTTTATTTTCGTTCCAGAATGCCTGCAATTAAAATTTTTAGTAAAAGTCCTATGCTGTAAGGATTATAGATTATTCTCTCCCGAAAGTGATAAAAGAGGGTTAAAAAGCACCTCAGTATATTTGGAGTGTAATTGCCATCTTTCCCAGAAACTCAGGCTAACATATGTTTTGAGCTTGATGGCTACAGTTTATGGTTTACCTTAAGAACTTGGTCTTCAATATAATGTCTGTATTAGGCGTGTTGTGCGGAAAATGTCTGTATAAATACCCTATACAGGGTGGTTATATGGAAGTATTCCGTGTAACGTCTGTAATTAGGCGTGTTATACGGAAAGTGTCTGTATGAATACCTTATACAGGGTGGTTATATAGAAAGTTTCCGTATAATAAATAGTTAGCTGGCTCCGCACCAAGCTCTTACACTCGTGGATGAAGACGATCGACCATTCCGAGAAGACCATTAAGTGATCGGCTGAGGCACGTGGTTGAGGCGATCGGTTTGTCTGAGCAGTCCCAGGAGCGATCGGTGGTGGCGGTAGGTGGGGCGATCGCTGAGTGTGTGAGGTGGAGAGGTTGGGGGTGATCGCTGTTAGGATGTTAAGGTTGATTCGCCGCCGCTGACTTTTTCCGTTAACAATCAGGAGAAGCTGTGACACCAGAAGAAATCACTCAATATATATGCAATAAACTTTCGGGTGTAGTCCCGAAAGCCAGTTGGGGCGAAACGTCACTGTTTTACAATCCTGGTCGCGTGTTGCCCAATGGCGTTTATTTTTGCACAATCAAGCAAAATAATGGCGAAAACGACAAAGCATCAAATCTTGATCGAGAAGGTGTATTTAGAGTTGCTATAGGTCTTAATTCCAAAACCTACGTTCGTTTATTTGGTCAGAAACCAGCGCGCCCCGGCAAGGGCGGTATTGTTGCAACGGGTCACGACTTTACAAAGTTAAATGAGCTTATGCCGCATCCAATTTACGCTTGGATGTTCTGGGCACAAATACTTTCCCCTAGCCGAGACAAGTTTGAGAATGTTTTTCCTCTAATTGAGGAAGCGCATCACGAAGCAATCAAAAAGTTTGAGAAAAAGACAGCTAACAATTCGGTTGCAGCGGAACGACTCGGTTCTGTTAATTGAGCTGCCAAGCTTGTCTGCGTCCGCTGAACCGAGCCGTTCAATTACTGTAGAGAATACACTAACAGAAAGGACTATAATGATTGAATTGGATAGTGACAACCGAGAGTCCATACGAAAGCTGTTTGATCATTATCCATGCTTGCGTGGTTTTGTCGCAGCGGTCATCGAAGGTGACATGGGAAAGGTCTTTGTAGACTCACAAGAGAAGCCTCGCATGGCTCTCTCCGTGCTTGAGTTTCACTTCCTGGCGGGCGATCCACTCCACGCAAATCCCCAGCAACTTGAAAAGCTACTGCAACCTGGGGGTATGGTGATTGCTCCAACTCCAGCGTGGCAGCAGCTAGTCACTGCCATCTATCCGAATCCGTTGGACATAGATCATCGTGAAGCCTTCCAAGTTGACAAGTTCGATGTCGAGCGGTTGAGACAGTTCTGTCAAGCAGTGCCAAGCGGGTTTGAACTACGGCAAGTGCGCCTCGAAGAGGTGACGCAATTCGCCGCAGACCTTAATCCTTATCTGGGTTACAACTTTCGTTCTCACGAAGATCTCATGACGCGAGGAGTCGCTCTGGGTATCCTGCATCAGGGCAGGTTTGTCTCCGGCGCTTCCTCCGCAGCGGTTGGCGGGGGGAAAGTGGAGATCGATATCCACACCCATGAGCAGTTTCGTCGTCGGGGGTTGGCTAGGGCAGTCGCCGCAGCCTTGATACTGTATTGCCTTGATCGCGGGTTAGAGCCATGTTGGGATGCAGCGAATGAGCCGTCTTCAGCCTTGGCGAGACAACTGGGGTTTCGCTCGACGGGGAAATACGAGGCACTGAATTTGCCGGATGATGAGAGCGCCACAGGCTGAACTCTAGTGTTGCACTGCACACCTAACAATCGCGTTGCAGCGGACAATTGAGAGTCTTTGCATCTATCGTTTAGGTTCTTTCGCTGCCGCTGAACGCAACCGTTAACTCAAATTCTTGGTTGGGGCTGTGCATTCACCTTATCTGTTAGTGCCCACAATCAAGTTGACGCGAGATTATTTATGAGGCAGTATATTAGGTTTGCTGCTCAGATCCAGAGCCAAACTTGATTGCGATACCATAGAGTCAATCTATAGCGCGATTTGTTCCTATGACTACCTTGCCAGAAATTGAAGCAGCTATTAGACAATTGCCCGAAGATGATGTTCGTCAACTCTCAGTTTGGTTGCAAGAGTATTTGGATGAGATGTGGGATCGGCAAATTGGAGACGATTTAGCATCAGGTAAACTAGACAAGCTCATTGCCAAAGCAGAGGCAGATATTGCAGCTAACAGAGTGAGGGATCTCGATGAAGTCCTTCGCAACACCTGACTTTTCCTACTTCCCCAACCACCAACAGTGCTAGCCAGAACCTCCTCAATAGCTGTTAACAATGTTTTTGCTTTCGACGAGTTGCTAGAATACTGAGCAGAGGCTGATATCCAAGGAAAAAACCTATGCCAATTGTTGTCACCCTTAGCCTTGAGTTAGAAGCCTTGCTACGGGATAGAGCTGCTCGTCAAGGTCAAGACGTTAATCTCGTTGCATCTCAATTACTTGCTAGTATTTTACAGTCAGAAGAGCAAGACTCAGAAGAAGCGATTAAGGGTATTCAGCAAGGGTTAGATAATTTTGAGGAAGGAAGATTTCGAGCTTTTGAGAGTTTTGCTGAAGAAAAACGCCACAAGTACAAACTGTCAGCCGATTGATGGAGTACCGAATCGAAATTTCAAGTGTGGCAGAGGCTGATGCAGATAATGCTTTTCTTTGGATGTCTCAGGTTACCTCTACTACAACAGCAAGCCAATGGTATTCGGGTTTGTTACAAGCGATCGAGTCTCTGTCTCAAATGCCGAAACGCTGTCCGTTAAGAACACCATTAACGTCTGCTTGTCAAGGCAATTTTGTCAAGTATTTTTAAGAAATTAATATCCTTCAGAAAAGCCAAGACTTAATTCTGAAATAAACTTTGTAGTTTGCAGACACCTCCCAGGGTTAGGAGAAAATTATGGCATCAGGAATGATGGTCGATGGCAAATGGACAACCGACGCAAATAAATTAGCTCCCAGTGGTAATTTCAAAGAGATACCGACAACATTTCGCGATCGCATCAGCGCCGATGGCAAGAGCGGATTTAAGGCAGAAGCAAGACGCTATCACCTCTACGTTTCCTTGGCGTGTCCGTGGGCGCATCGCACCTTAATTATGCGAGAACTCAAAGGGTTGAATGATGCCATCTCAGTCTCTATTGTCGATCCGATTATGAGCGATAAGGGCTGGATGTTTAGTAAAGCACCGGGAGCCATTCCTGACCGGGTGAATCATGCTCAATATCTGCAAGAGATTTATGTGAAAGCCGATCCCAAATACACAGGGCGAGTCACAGTTCCGGTATTGTGGGATCAGCAAACTCAAACAATCGTCAATAACGAATCTCGCGAAATCATGCGAATGTTTGATGTAGAGTTTGCTCAATTGGCAACGCAGAAAATAGATTTATACCCACACGACTTACAACAGAAGATTGATGAAACAATCGATGCAATTTATCTGCCCATCAATGCTGGTGTATATCGCTCTGGTTTTGCGACTTCACAAGCAGCCTACGAAGAAGCAGTAACTGAACTCTTCGAGAGTTTAGATCAATGGGAAATCGTTCTGAGCAAGCAGCGCTATTTATGTGGGGATCAACTCACTGAAGCGGATATTTGTATGTTTACAACGCTGTATCGCTTTGACTCAGTCTATCACAGTCACTTTAAGTGCAATTTGCGGCGAATTATTGACTATCCGAACCTTTGGAATTATCTCAAGGATTTATATCAGATTTCTGAATTCAAAGCGACGTGCAATCTAGACTACACTAAGCGTGCCTATTACATAAGTATGACCGAGATTAATCCCAATCGAATTGTGCCAAAGGGGCCAATCATCGATTTTGACGAACGGCACGATCGCGATCGCTTCGGCAAAATTTAGAGGCGATCGCACACTCAGCTATCCCGTTTAGGATCGTGGCTACCTTGAGCTTAGACGCCAGCATTGGTGCACAATAGAGCGACTTTCGGCTTGAGAAGCATTTTTGTATCTTTAAGTTACGCTGAATAACAATTAATTTTGACATCTAAGCCTATCCGTTAAATTGGTAGCTGAAGATTGAGAAAAAGATTTATGCGCTCAACAGGGGTAAGTTTTAGTGTCGTGATGGCAGTCTTGTTAGGTGTAATCGCCTGTACTGGAAACAAATCTGCAAACGAGTCAATCAAAGCAAATCCCGCGATCGCTGAACCGCAATCCTCACCAAAACCGACTCAAGAATCTACGGAAGCCGTCTCGCTGGATTGGTTTACTTCTTCTCGACTAAAGTCTAAGGATAACGTATCTGCTTCACAAGCAAAGGCGTTCATCAACAATGTCTATCAAACACTCGACAGCAAAATCTTTGATCCTGCCTTCAAAAAAGATGAGCGAGACCAACAACTACAAGAACTTCTAAATACAATAGATGGGAAGCCGAATTGGACGAGAGCGGAAGTAATCGAACGCATCAGCAGCCAGCTGAAAAAGCTCTCAATATCCCATCTAAGAATTTTAGATCCAACTGAAGGTGAAAAATTATTCCGTGTGGTTGAGCAGAAACCATTACCAGATGCCACACCTGAACCAGCAATTTCAGCCGAAATACGAGGCGAGATAGGAATTCTTAGAGTCAAAAGCTTCCTGATTCCCCATGTCACCAAGGTTGCACTAGATAATGCAAAGTCTCATCTCTCTCAAGCCAAAGTGATTCTGATTGATCTGCGTGGGAATGGTGGCGGCGCGGGATCAAGCATTAGTTACTTAGTAGAAGACATTGTGGGTGCTGACAAAGTGCTTTGGAGAGACAGAACCCGTGAGGGGCTACAAGTGCAAAAGCCGTATATCTTTCGAGGATATTTTGATGATGCGGTGAATGCTGAAGCTAAAGCTGAGATTAAGCTATCCAAAGAGCAACCGTTTGTAGAGTGGCGTACTCGAACAGAAGCTAAGAGAGATCCAAGACCTCACTTCATTTTGGTTGATGATCAATGTGGTTCGTCTTGTGACTTGTTTGCAGGAATCATCAAGGATTATGGATCTGCCAAAATATTGGGAACTCGAACAATGGGCGCACTATTTGGGGGCGATGCAGTCAGGCTGAACTGGCAGGGATTCGCGCTCATAGTCCCGACACTTCAGGTGATCTCACCCAAAGGTAATACTATCGAAGGTGTGGGAGTGAAACCAGATATCCAAATCCCTGAATGTAAAAACAGTGGTAGCCAGTGTCTTGAGAAAGCAATCGAGATTGCAGGCGCGGCTGCATCACACGACCGTTAAGTATGAAAATGAGAGCAGCAACTCAATAATTGTTCTGCCGATGCAAAGCAGTATGACATTTAGCAGCATTGTTGCATTATTTAGTGCAATGGTTGTGCTGGCTTGTATTCCCAGTGTGAGTGTATTGGCTGTCTCGACAAGATCGGCGACATCTGGATTCATTTATGGTGTTTTCACAACCATAGGGATAGTGGTTGGTGACATTATTTTCATCATCATAGCCATTTGGGGTTTATCGCTTCTGGCTGAAACGATGGGGAGCCTATTTGTCCTCATAAAATATCTTGGTGGTGCTTATCTTATTTTGTTGGGAATAAAGCTATGCAGGTCAAAATCAAAGAATGTGGAGACACAGGAGGTTGTTAAATCCTCTTTAATATCCAGTTTTTTGACTGGACTATTGATTACATTGGGCGATCAAAAAGCGACTTTATTTTATCTTGGTTTTTTCCCAGCTTTTCTTGATATTTCTAAAATCTCTTATTTTGACACTGGCATCATCATAACAATTACTACAGTGGCTGTAGGCGGTGTAAAACTTGGTTATGCATTCATGGCAGATAGAGCGAGATTGCTGATTAGTTCCAAAATCACAAAAGGAATAAACATTGCTGCTGGCTGTGTAATGATTGCTGTGGGGGTATTTTTGGTAACAAAAGCTTAATTATATGCGTCCGACTGGTAGTCTGTCGCAAAAGTTTTGATAGGTTTTTAGTAAGCACAAAGAGTGCTCTCGCAGTTTAGGACTAAAGTCCTTGCTACGAACTTATATAACCATCTAAGTATAAGAGCCATGCCAAGTGCCAAACCTCAAATAATTAATTTTGGTAAATCAGACTCTTGGCAGCAAGTTTTACCACGAGCACCTGTTTTATCTAGTCACACGGCGGCATGGAAAGGAATTCATTTTGAGTATCATCGCCAGCCTGTTCATGAAACTCCTGAATACTGTTTTCCTGTTCATACCATCAGTATTGGTTTGAGATATGAGGCAAGGGAATTCAAGGCAAATCGACGAGTCTACAAAGATTTTTGTCCTGGAAATATTGCTATTTGTCCTGCCTATGAAAGTCTTAGTACTCAAGCATACGGCAATGCAGAATTTATGTTGCTGTCAATCGATCCTAACCTACTTGCTCTGGTAACTGATGGATCTCAAAGCGTCGATCAAATTGAAATTGTGTCGCAAGTCTTTGGTGCCGATCCGTTGATTTACCATATGGGATTGGAGCTGAAGCGAGAACTGGAATTTGCTGAATTAGATAGTCATCTTTATGCAGAATCGATGGCAACGGCTTTGGCGACTCACTTAGTCAGACGATATGCAACACGAAAGCAAGTTATTAAGAATTACTTTGGTGGATTACCTACTTACAAGCTCAAAACTGCGATCGCCTACATCCATGAACATTTGGATCAACCCTTAAGTTTGGCAGAAATTGCCGCACTAGTAAACATGAGTCCGCATTACTTTGCCAGCTTGTTCAAACAATCAACAGGAGCTGCTCCTTACCAATACATCACAAAATGCCGAATTGAACGAGCGAAACAATTACTGACACAATCTGAATTCACGATTATAGAAGTTTGTCATCAAGTGGGTTTTCAAAGCCAAAGTCATTTCACAAAGGTTTTTCGCAACTATACAAAGGTTACGCCCAAGGCTTATCGTAACTCACGCGCTTAATTTTCGGAAGATTGCGATACTTTTGGGAAGAATGCGAAAGACGAGCATCCATAATTTTGACTAAACTCGGTGCTGATTTAGCAAAGTGAATCATCCAACCTCAGCACTAATTCTATGAGTAGTCTTGTTTTTTGGACGGCAAATCAGATGGCTCAAGCCATTCGCGATCGCCAAGTTTCAGCCCAAGAAGTTTTAGAGGCACATCTGCAACAAATTGCAACTCATAATGCTAAAGTGAATGCGATCGTCACACTTGATGAGGAACGCGCCAAACAGCAAGCCAAAGCCGCCGATGCAGCGATCGCTAGAGGGGAAATCTGGGGAGCTTTACATGGTGTGCCGATGACAGTAAAGGATTGCTATGAAACGGCTGGAATGCGATCGACTTGTGGCTATAAAAAGTTCTTTGACTATATTCCAGCTCAAGATGCCACGATTGTCTCCCGAATCAAAGCCGCAGGTGCAATCATTTTGGGCAAAACAAACATGGCTATTCTCGCTTCTGATATGCAAACTGTGTCTGATTTTGGACAGACAAACAATCCTTGGAATCCATCGTTTACCGTCGGTGGCAGCAGTGGTGGGAGTGCAGCAGCCGTAGCCGCAGGATTTGTGCCAATGGATCTCTGTTCAGGCTTAGGCGGATCAGCGAGAATTCCGGCTCATTTTTGCGGTGTGTTTGGCATTAAACCCACAGAAAATCGAGTTTCAATGGCAGGAGCCTGGATTGCTCCCTTAGAAGGCAATGCAGGGCTTCAGTATATGTATGCTCCGGGTGTGATGACTCGCTCTGTAGAAGACTTGAAGCTTTGGCTTGAGATTGTTGAGGGCGAAGATGAACGATGGGTTTATACGCCTCCTATTTTCCCGGAAGTTATTGAGCATCGCCCACTTAAGTCTTACCAAATTGCATGGACAGACAATTTTGGTGAGATTTCTGCCAGCCAGGAAACACGAGACGTTTTAGAGAGAGTAGCTAAAAAGCTAATTGAGCAGGGTTGCCTAGTTGAAAAAGCCTCACCTTCCGACTTCGATTACACGGCGGCTTGGGAGAACTATGGAGAGTTAACAGGTGCGTGGCTGGCAACTCGACTGATGCCGACGCAGCCAATTCTCCTAAACAATCTTCGTAAACTGCTGGCAGGGGGGGCTGTAATTAAGGGAGCATTGAGAGGATCGAGATTAAAACTAAAGCAATATGGCGTAGCCCTAGCTCGTAGAGCCACCTTCACTCAACAGATGGATCGCTTTTTATCACAATGGGATGCCTGGATTTGTCCAGTTATTCCTTTCCCTGCCTTTAAGCACCACATACCAGGTAAACCAATTGATGTTGATGGACAGCAAATGCCTTATGTTTTAGGTGGTGTTGCTTACACCAGCATTTTTACACTAACTGGGCATCCGGTTGTTGTTATCCCTGTCGGACAAACCAAGAATGGGTTACCGATTGGGGTTCATTTGGTTGGAAAGCGATGGAAGGATTATCATCTCCTCGCTCTAGCAGAGAAAATCGTCGAGGTTACTGGTGCGATCGCTCACCCACCTGGATATTAATGGGTTACTAGCGGTATTTCACCCTTCATTTGGATTTGATTGATTTGCTGCTTGAAATTGATTAATCAACGCCTGAATAATCACTTGCGGATCGTTTGTCTCAATTCCCAATTGTTGGGCAATCATCTGGCGTAAGTTCTCATCTTGCTGCATCATCACTAATAACTCTTCTAGGGTAATTGTTTGAAATTCTCCTTCTGGAGGATTTTCTAACTCGTTTACTTCCCCAGAAAAATTACTTTGAGAATCTTCTAAACTAGTTGCTTCTCCTGAAACTGATTCCTGTTGTACAGGTAGGAAATCTAGAGGTTCATGATCAGGCCCTCCATACTCCCAGATCGGCTCTTCTTGATTGCGCATCAACAGTTGCATCCCAATATCATAAGCAGTATCTCCTACTTCTCCAACACCCAATTCACCCAATTGCACCATTCGAGAAGCTAATTCGTTATTCGGAGTAGGTGATGCTAATAATCTTTCGCCAAAGCCTTGCAACCACTCTACCCAACGTTCTGTAGGAACGCGATGTTCGATATTATGCAGCCACTTTTGCGCCCAATTTTGTCCCCGTGCCTGATGCACTCCTTCCAACAGTTCGGTGAAGAGAAATTCCAAATCTGTATCATTGAGGGGTGGAGGTGGGGCTTTTTGAGTATCACCCACATATGTTGATGGCACCTGTTTTTTACCAAACAAGCGTTGAAAGAACCTTTTTAGCCACTGAATGAGCCGCTTGAGCATCTGCCGCACCCTCAAGTGTTAGTTATCCTAAGATTGTAGCGATCGCCTGCCCTCTTGTACTCTTTCAATTCAATAAAAACTATTAAAATCCAACTCATGCCTTAGTCCCATATAGGTTATTAATAGCAGTTGACCAGTACAGATAGGTGAGTGGTAAAATAGTCGTACAGGTGTACTACTACAACCTAAACACTCTAGTACTCCACCACATTGATTTTGACAGGTCGCAGGTGTTCAGATCCCCGACTTTTTTAAAAAGTCGGGGATCTATAACCTTGCCTCATAATCGCAACCTAATGTCACAATGGTTTAGCCCCGAACTTGGCTAGTTGCTAAAAACCTGAAAAGGTATTGAAATTCATGTCTTACGAACCGCTGCACCACAAGTATCGCCCCAAAAGTTTTGCTGAATTGGTGGGACAAGAAGCGATCGCTACTACTCTCACTAATGCTATTCGTGCAGCGAAAATAGCACCTGCATATTTGTTTACCGGGCCAAGAGGTACAGGAAAAACCTCTAGCGCCCGTATTTTAGCTAAATCACTTAATTGTATTAAAAGTGACAAACCCACGCCCGATCCTTGTGGCGTATGTAATGTTTGTCAAGGAATTACTAAGGGTTATTCTTTAGACGTAATTGAAATTGATGCTGCCAGCAACACTGGTGTAGATAATATCCGCGAGATTATTGAAAGAGCACAATTTGCCCCTGTTCAGTGTCGCTACAAGGTTTATGTGGTCGATGAGTGCCATATGCTCAGTACCGCAGCATTTAATGCGCTACTAAAAACACTCGAAGAACCACCTAAGCACGTTGTCTTTGTCCTAGCGACAACCGATCCGCAGCGAGTTCTACCAACGATTATTTCACGCTGTCAGCGATTTGATTTCCGCAGGATTCCTTTAGAAGCGATGGTCAAGCATTTAAGTAACATCGCTGCCCAAGAAAATATTAATATTACTCCTGAAGCAGTTACCTTAATAGCTCAAATTGCTCAGGGAGGATTGCGGGATGCGGAAAGCTTACTTGATCAGTTAAGTTTATTGTCGGGGGAAGTGACACCTGAGCGAGTTTGGGATTTAGTGGGTTCGGTAAGCGAAAGTGACTTACTCATACTATTGAGTGCGATCGCTTTTGATAACCCCGAAGCAGTGCTTGATTGTACTCGTAAAATTCTAGATCGTGGTCGAGAACCCCTCATTATTCTTCAGAATTTAGCTTCTTTTTACCGAGATTTACTCATTGCCAACACCGCGCCTAGTCGCCATGATTTAGTGGCTTGTACTCCCCAGACTTGGAAAGCGTTGATTGATTTATCTCAACAGTTAGATAGAAGTACAATTTTGCTGGGACAACAGCACCTGCGATCGGCTGAAGTGCAATTAAAGAACACTACTCAACCACGTTTGTGGTTAGAAGTAACACTTTTGGGATTGTTGCCTTCAGCACATCATAACACCCAAGCATTTACTGCAAGCCGACCAACACCTGCGGCAACACCAAGCCCTCGCATCTCTACTGCGCCTACCTCTTTCGTCCCATCTCCAGGTAATAAAGAGCATACTTCTCACCATGAAAAAACATCCGAAGTTGTAAATGACAGACAAATTAAATCATCTACTGCGGATACAAAGCCTAGCTCTGAAAATGGGCGCATAGCAGAAAATCCCAGTATCCAAAAAGCCAACGGCAGTTTATCGCAATCACAGATGGCTTCTGTGGGAACGTCTGCGAGTAATCTGCCTTCTGCAAAAGCTTACCCCACCGAACGAGAACCCCCAGAGGAAACACACTCACCTGCAAAGACTACTGCACAGCAAAGCTCTTTGCAAAGTAATGGCTCTTCTCAAAGAGCACTGTCTGATGATTCCGCTTCTGGTGAGTTCTCTCCACCTGACAATACTGCCTCCTCTACAAATCACGAACAAGTTTCTACAACTGCAAATTTTGACTTGACTCAAATTTGGCAACAGGTACTTGCCAACTTCCAGCCTGTTTCCCGACGGGAGCTATTGCGTCAAATGTGCCATCTAATCGAGTTTGACGGTGCTATGGCTTGTATTGCTATCAAACAAGCTTGGTATAAAAAGGTGCAATCAGAACAATCAAAGATTGCAACAGCATTTCAGGAAACTTTCCAACGTCAGATTCAAGTAAACTTGGCATTGGCAACTGCATCAAACTCTACGCCCCTCAAGAGTGCTTCTTCACCCCAACCACAGCCTACTTTTAACCAACAAAAGTATAATCCAAATCCGCCAGTTGATATTGCCAAACCAGTACAAACACCGCCTCAAAAAACAGAATTAGTTAAGAATTCAAATGTAGTAAAATCTTCGTCTCCACCACAACAACAAACTGCACCAATTGTAGATTGGGAAACTGACGAAGTGGCGATCGCAGCTCAACGTCTAGCACAATTTTTTGATGGGCAAATTATTAGTTTTACCGAGGATGTAGCAGAAGTAGCCAACTCTACCAACGCTGCTCAATGGGAAGATGAGGCAGAAATAGATGAGGAATTTTAGTCATTGGTAGAGACGGGTTAATTTAGATATTTCGTTATTCTAGAGAGATTGTTGTTAAAACCCGCCCGTACAGTAGTTAGTAGGGGCGGGTTTATTATAGATATTTTATTGTCATAGAGAGATTGTTGTTAAAACCCGCCCGTACAGTAGTTGGTTGTTTACCACACTATCCATTATCTACTAACTAATTTTCACTTCCCGTATGTACAGTTTTTACCCATTTCAAACGCTTGGGACGAACCGACATTCGGGCAGTGGTACTGCTCATCACCACTAACCAGTGGAGCATATACAAGGTACCGCGCAAGGTTTGGAGTAGCAGCAAGAAATAAGTAGAAATCTTGAAACCTTTTTGTTTCCTCACCCTTGCCAAGCCAGCAAACATACCTGCCACTGACATTGTTACAGTTAAACCTGTTACCGGACTCAGGATTGGCGGACGATGCTTGGCGATTGCCATCAACAAATCAGGCACTGCTGCGGTGGGCAAGATGTACTGGATCAACATGAATGCCAGCATATCCCAGGTTTTACGGGTGCCCATGCGGTTTTTGAGAATCAGATCCCAGTAATCTAAATATCGCTGATATCCTCCTTCAGCCCAACGATTGCGCTGATGCCAAAGAGCGATCGCGCTCGTCACACCTTCTTCTTCAACTGCTGGGTAGAATACGCAATCAATATCCCAGTTGGTTAAATGTAAGCGGAGTGTCAAATCCAAATCATCGGTGATGGTTTCTTCATTCCAGCCACCGCAACCCGTAAGGGCTTCGCGCCGGACAAATTGACCATTTCCCCGCAACTCACCAATGCCACCTACAGCTGTTCGCTGTTGCTGAATATAGGCATCAACAGCCATTTCTGCCATCTGACCCTTTGTCCAAAAATTTTCTTCGGCGTTGGCGATCGCTTTTCGCACTTGCACCGCCCCCAGATTTTCACGTTGGAACAAGGGTATGACTTGCAGGAGCATATCTTTTGGCACTTGAGCATCGGCGTCAAATACTGCCAAAATATCCCCTTTTGTTAATGGCAGCACTTGATTTAATGCCCCAGATTTACCGCCACCTGCTCCCACTGGACGCTGCAACACTCTTAAATTGTGGTATTCCTGCGCCAGTTCTGCTAACAGCTGCGGTGTTCGATCGCTGCTTTTATCGTCAACGATCCAGACTTCGTACTTGTCTTCTGGGTATTCTAAGCTGCAAAGGTTTCTAACTAATTTATCAATCACAGTCTCTTCATTTTTGGCAGCTACCAAAACCGAGACATACGGAAAATCACCCTGGATTTGCTCGTGAGGACGGCGGGGTTTAGCAAACACCAGCACCAGGGCGTGCAGTCCAAGGATTGTGGTTAGTCCTAGTACAAACAAAGAACCCCAAGAAACTAAATGCAGGGCGATCGTGCCACTCCAAACTATCGTCAGAGCCAAAGCAGCTTTGCGTCTGCGACCTTGAAAGCGGGATGGAACAGACACAGGAGTTGATGTCTCTTCCTCCAGCACATCTTCTTCTTGCACCGATAGGTCGGCAAGCAAGGATTCGAGCGGATCAAGCTCGTTGTAAGAATCGTTTTCGGGCCAGAAATTCGCTGGCATAGGTAACTTGATTCAACCACCAGTATTTGTCAACACCCATAAAGAAGCTGGGTATCAGATAACACCAAACTGTACAACCTTCACACACCTTGAGTTTACCTTGGGAGCGGCGGTAATTTTCCACCTCTTCCGACTCTCGATAAAGTTCGTAGAGCCGTCCCTGAATGGGAATTCCGGTTTGAGCAAAGTGGTAACAAGGCAGTAGCAGTTCGTCGTTAGGAGAAATAGCAATGACCGCATCTACCGCTTTACAACGGGGATTTTGGGTATCATTGCCGCCAGCTTCAATAAAAGCCAGTGCAGCCCTATTGTACCCGACATTCTTGTATTTCTTCGCGGTAGCTTCTATTGCCGCCACCATTTCCGGGGTGGGATTTTTACCAGAGTTGTAGTTTTCATGGGCAGTGAAGGCAGGATTGAGCCAAACGCGCACACCTAAATTTTTACCCAGTTCTGCTACTTCCTCAATGCGATCGTAGTTCTGGGCAGTGACGGTATGGTTGAGTACAGGATATTCTCCCAAAGACTTGGCGATTTTTACGGATTCGACCAAAGTGTCAAAAATTTTCACTCCCCGCGAGCGATCGTGAGTGTCAGCATCCGCTCCATCCAGAGAGAAATTCAAAAAGTCAACCAAGCCCTGAATTTCTTTAGCTTTCTGCGGATACAAAATTGTATTTGTCGTCATGCTGGTATAAAAACCCTGCTGCTTGGCTTCAGTATAAATTTGTCCTACATCATGCCGCAGCAGCGGTTCGCCACCTGTAAAGTCTACATATTTAACTCCCAAGCGACGTAAATCTTGCAAGTTATGCTTGATTGTCTCAAAATCAGCTTCTGTTCCTGGTTCTAATGCCCAAATGTTACAAAAGTGACAGCGAGCATTACAACGATATGTCAAGTAGTAGTTTGCAACCAGTGGAGCCATAGTGTTAAACCACTAAAGTTTTCCTTAACACATCTTTAAACGGAGTTACAAAAGAGTCAACAATTATTTAGTTATTTGTAATCTGGTTAGTCATTATCAAAAGGGAACGGGGCTGGGGGAAATTTTTATTACTCCTTTGTTGCTCCTACGTGCTTTCTTGTCCCCCTGTCCCCTTGTCTCCCTCATCTCCCTATCTCCCTATCTCCCCCATCCTCCCAACCTCTTCTATAGGCAGATGTGTATCAAGGCACTTTTTTGGGAATACTATCAAAGGTCACTTATATACCTAATTTTTACAAAGGGTGTAGGTAAATTCTTGCTACCCTACATCTTTACACCCCATGTGCCGAATGGGATTTAGATCAACCCAGTTGAAGAGTATTTAAGTTATGTCTATCGAGCAACTCCAGCCTGTCACTCAGCAGCAAGCCAATGTCTATATGCCATACACTCAAGCCAGTAAGAGGAATTTCTTGCCCTATGCGATTAGTCTCTATCAAAAAAGTGTCTTGGAAGGGCAGCGCAAGATAGAAGGCAGTGAAAATATCCCTTTTGTTGCGACTTGGAATGTTGCTGCACTGCCATCAGACTTAACTCGTTGCCGCGTTCAGTTTGATGGCAATGCGGAGCTAAATTATGAGGTGATGATGGCAAGTTTCGAGTTTATAAATTATTTAATTGAGTTAATGGAAAATTACAAGCGTTATCGTGTCACTGATTTTTCTCAGACTTTTTACCGTAAGTTACTGAAAATCGACGAATAATTTTGGAACTATTGGTAAAATACCTCAAAAATACTGGACTTTGGCACACCCTAATTGAGAAGCTAGTTGATTTTTAGTCAAAAATTCTTCTTGCAAATAAGGTAATAACTTCCTTTTGCGTCTTTAGCTGCAACCCAATCGCCTTCGTTCGCCCTAAAATTAATAAACACTAAGCAAAGGTTGTACCAACTTTTGAAATTAGGAGTGTATGTGTGCCAAAATCCCCTAAATATTTATTAATTGGCTCGACGGAGGCTTATAGTGGTAAATCTGCGACGGTTCTAGGCTTGTCTCATTTACTACAGCAAAAAGGACTGGATATTACTTACGGCAAGCCACTAGGTACGTGCTTGAGTGAATCTTCTGGAAGTGCTGTTGAGGAAGATGTCCAGTTTATTGCAGCTAGTCTCAATCTGCCAGAAAACCGTATTGCGCCCACTCTGCTGGCGTTAAACGAAGTTACAATGCAAAAACGCTTGTGCGGAGAAGATACAACCGATTATCGCCAGGCTCTAGCACAAAAATATCTACAAATGTCAGTCGGTAATCTGGTTTTGCTGGAAGGGCCAGGTAACTTAGAAGAAGGCAGTTTGTATAACTTGTCTTTGCCACAAGTAGCAGAAGTCATCGATGCAGCCGTATTGTTAGTAACGCGCTATCAATCGCTGCTTTCAATCGAGGCTGTATTATCAGCCAAGCAGCGTTTGGGAAAACGCTTAATCGGTTTTGTACTCAATGATGTTCCGACTGAACAAACACAAATCTTTGATACAACTATCCGCCCCTTTTTAGAACAGCAAGGAATTCCTGTGTTGGGAATCTTACCTAGAAATGACTTGCTACGCAGCGTTAGTGTACGTGAACTGGTATATCAACTCAATGCAGAAGTTCTTTGCCGCAGCGATCGCCTGGATTTGATGGTAGAAAGTCTAGCCATTGGGGCAATGAATGTCAACGCCGCCGTCAAATATTTCCGTAAGCGCCGAAATATGGCAGTAGTGACGGGAGGCGATCGCGTGGAAATTCAGCAAGCAGCTTTAGAAACTTCGACTCAATGTCTGATTTTAACTGGACAACTACCACCACCCTCTTTTATTCTCAATCGGGCTGAAGAGTTAGAAATACCTATTCTATCAGTAGATTTGGATACACTAACTACTGTGGAAATTGTTGATAAGACTTTTGGGCAAGTGCGTGTTCACGAACCAATTAAAGTCCACTGCATTCGCAGTTTAATGGCTGAACATTTTGATATCGAGCGTTTGCTCAATCTCTTGGATTTAAGTCCAGCAGCAGCTTTACCATAACTAGGACTTCTACTAACTTAAATTCTGTCATGAAGATGGAAGCTAGAGGCACAGCTTGGCTGTGCCTTGATTAATTATTATCAGTCACCTTTTTTGTCATAATCAAGTCCGGCTAATCAATTACGATTAAAATTTCTCCGCGTCTTTGTGTCTCCGTGTCCCCGCGTCAGCCTTAATGATAAGTCTTCAAGCGGACACAGTTTTCAGAGGATGCAGCGCGATCGCTTTTGCTGATATTGGATGTGGAATTTCTCGACTCACATGAGCAACTGATGGATGAAGCACCTTTGTAAAATGACCTTCCAATACCATATGATGGCTAGCCTTACTCACATCAGGTAAGTTGCTATCTTCTTGTTGCCAGTGAACAACTGCGGCTTCATCACACCAATGTGGCAAGTGTCGCATAGCTTGGCGGTGCGAACCAGAGTTGCGGTAATTGCGCATAGCCAACTCATCTTTCCAAGCAGTTAGCGTCCAAAATGCTCCGTATTCGTCTCTCCACAGCTTGCCGCTCAAAAATCCAGGTGTATTGAGAATTTGCCAAATAGTTAAGAGATTGTGCCACAAAAAGGCTGGTAGATAACGAGGCGCTCTCAAGTGCAAGCGCGTAACTGAAATTAATACCATGAGATTATTCTCCTTAGTTGAATAGATGATTTATTTCTCAACAAGGTGTGTCGTGACGTACAATCCTTGCTATTGTCGTCAACAAGCCCTTATACTGTATTCAAAACTTTGAATATGCAACTAGTTGTATATAATTCAGTATATTCAAAAAATTGCATATTGTATATAAAAGATTTTTATGGCACTAGCACACGCTATCTTGGCTTCTCTGCTTGATCGCTCTTGTAGTGGGTATGACTTAGCCAAGCAATTTGACGGTTCAGTCGGCTTTTTTTGGCAAGCAACTCACCAGCAAATTTATCGTGAATTATCCAAACTTGAGGCTCAAAGTTGGGTGACTTCCGAGTTAGTGTCACAATCAGGACGTCCCGATAAAAAGCTTTATCAAGTCACAGAATTAGGAAAACAGCAGCTAAAAGAGTGGATTGCAAAACCATGTGAACCCACACCCATCAAAGACGATTTGTTGGTGAAAATATTTGGTGGTTACGCTGTCTCTAGGGAGGTAATTTTGGCAGAGTTAGAGCGTCACCAGCAAGCGCACCTGGAAAGATTATCTACATATAAAGCTTTAGAGCAGCAGTATTTTCAGAACCCTCAGGAACTGTCAGAACCAGCCAAGTTTCGGTTCTTGACTCTCCTCAATGGCATTAGTTATGAAACACATTGGCTTGCTTGGTGCCAACAAGCAATCAAACTGCTTAGGTGACATCCTCTTGATGCTCACCTGATTAGCTAGAGCGTGGGACTTATAGCCCCCCCGAACCCCTGATTAGTTAAGAAGTCTGAAATTATAGTGATATATCACTCAAAGCAGCTTTGCGTTTGCTCTGGTTCTGTTAAAATAACTAGGTTGTTTAATCTGATTCCGTCCGTCTTTGAGTCAGTCAATAGACCTTATCAACGTCGATACATTAGTGCAGGAACTGGCGACAATCCAACAAACAGGTTCTAAAAGGATCGCCTTGTTGGGTTCTCGTCACGTACCAATTACACATCAAAATCTTATTGAGATGATGTCCTATGCCCTTGTTTTATCTGGCAATCGCATCATCACATCTGGCGCTACGGGTACTAATTCAGCTGCCATTAAGGGAGCAATGCGGGCTGATGCCAATTTATTAACGGTGATTCTGCCCCAAAGCTTGGAAAGGCAGCCCAACGAATCCCGCCAGCAACTCGAACAAGTTATGCATCTGGTGGAAAATCCTGCTAACGATCATCTGTCTTTAGCCGAAGCGAGTTACTTGTGTAATAAGGAGATTATCTCCCGTTGCCAGCAACTGATCTGCTTTGCGTTTCATGACAGTCGTACTCTTTTGCAAACTTGTAAGGATGCAGAAGAACAAAGAAAAGTGGTGACGCTATTCTACTTTGATTAATCATTAGCCAGACGTCAGTGATACATATAGCAGAATATCCTACGGGAAGACGCCCTCTGGACGTCTACAGGAGTTAAAAGTCAGAAGTAAAACACAGGCTTCATTTACGACTTTAAGTCTTGGATTTTGTACCTCACTCTCGTTACAAGTTGTCACATCTTCTTTCATGATGGAGGTAGATGTAGTCAATATGGAGACTAATGATTTTTTAGCAATAACTTATGGATAAATAACTACGGACACATTGTAAGAAAGGAAAACTGCCTTGCAAGTGTCCTTGAGTTTTTGCGATCACAAGCGTTAGTATTAAGCTGCTTTGCGGCTACGTCAAAACATCAAAAGCCTAAGATTTTTAATCTTTTTCATGTTAATGTACCTATTACAAATTCCCATTTCAGCGATTTTTTTGTACTCAATTGCCGCAGCAGCTGTATTAATCTATTTGCCATTTCTGGTCGTGGTTTATGCTCGTGTCATGATTGGGTATGACATAGCCGCTCCCCGTACCATGTTTGATAAGCTACCACCCTATGCCCAACGGGCAACTTGGGCGCACCAAAACTCCTTTGAAGCGTTTATGCTATTTGCCGCAGCAGCATTATCAGCATATGCAACCGGAGTCAATTCTCTACTAGCTGTAGGAGCAGCTTTAGCGTTTGTCTTAGCACGTTTACTATACTCAATTTTTTATATATTAAATCAACCTATTTTGCGCTCTGCTATGTTCGGCGTTGGTTCTTTTGGAATTGCTACTCTTTTTGTCTTAAGTATTATCAAGGCTACTAATTAGTTGATGGTTACTACCAACTACTATACGAACGGGTTTAGCTAAAATATCTTTGGTTAAAAATGCTGAAGATTGAGTTAAATCACCCATACCAACAACCAATTACTAACTCTTTACTATGGCTTCTACCTATTCCTTTGACATTGTTAGCGACTTTGACAGACAAGAATTGGTTAATGCTGTTGATCAAACTGCACGAGACATTAAAAGCCGTTATGATCTCAAAGATACTCAAACAACAATAGAGTTAGGTGAAGAAAATATTATAGTCAACACCGATAGCGAGTTCACATTAGAGTCTGTACACAACATTTTGAGGGAAAAAGCTGCTAAACGTAACCTTTCTCAAAAAATCTTTGATTTTGGCAAAGTGGAATCAGCCAGTGGTAACCGCGTTCGCCAAGAAATTAACCTTAAAAAAGGTATCAGTCAAGAGATTGCTAAACAAATTTCCAAGTTAATTCGTGACGAATTCAAAAAAGTACAAGCTTCAATTCAAGGCGATGCAGTGCGTGTGAGCGCTAAAAATAAAGATGATTTGCAATCTGTCATCCAACGCTTAAAGCAAGAAGATTATCCAGTTGCCTTGCAATTTACAAATTATCGTTAAATTTGGGTTAGTGGTTAGTAGGAGAGGCAGCGCGTTGCGGAGCCAGTGCGCCCTTGCGGGTTAAGCGCGTTGTAGCACCTGGCGTCGGGTTAAGCGCGTCGAGTGCGACTGCCGTGCAGGTTTCATTGATGATTTATCGGTTTTAACCGATAATTTCTCTTCTAAACCGCCCGTACAGTATTTAGTGGTTAATGGCTAATGGCTAAATTTCGCGTCAGTACATTGGCTATTAGTCTGGAGGCATCAGTCCACAAACTCTCGTTACCAGGTTGAACCTGGTAACAAGAACTAGAGCCTCTGGCTCTCTATACTATCTACTATCTTTAATTACGAGCACCAATGCTTTTTTGAAACGCTGGACGCTCAGATAATCGCTTACAGTAGGTAAATAAAGCTGGATAGGTACTCAGATTTAGTTTAAGCAGCATCGTAATATAAGCTAAGACAGATCCTACTGCCACATCAGCGACAGTGAATGTACCACCCAATAAAAATTGTTGGCGTTGGAGAATTTCATTTAGGGGAGTCATCAAGCGGGGTAATTCCTGCTCGCGGGTGGCTTCCATAAACACGCCTGTGCTTAGGGTAGAATTGGCAAACAACACCCACTGAGCTATTTTGGCGCGTTCTTCTAAAGAATGCTTATCTTTGCCATATTTCTCATCGAGATAAAGTAAAATTGCCCCAGATTCCCAAATCTGAAAATCACCATCAACAATTGCCGGGACTTTTCCCATCGGGTTGACTACTAGATACTCTGGTTTACGGTGTTCTCCAGCCTGCATATCTAGCATGACAAATTCGTAGGGAATTCCCAATTCTTCTAGATACCATTGAACAACTGATGCCCGACTGCGAGCGCCGCCGTAAAGTTTCAACATAAGATTTTTTGTTGAGTTTTGATAGTTTAATTGTCAGTTAGTAGTTGTATACAAGTCTACCAGTAAATGCCTCTTTACCCAAAAGTTAAACATTACCTACTAACCAATAACAACTAACTACTATCACCAATTTATAAAACTTTATGGGTGTGAGAGTGCTGTTTGACGTTATCTTCTTTAGATACTACACGTGTAGCGTTTAGAACCCGTTTTCGTTCTGTAGAATAATTCAAATTAGTATAGGTGCTGTCTAGAGGGATCAGAGATTTTGCAGTAGCACTACGTTTGTAAGTTCGTGCCGCAGCGATCGCCCGTAGGGCAAATTCATCACAGAATTGGGCTTGTTGTGGGAAGTTAGCAGGTGTTTTGAGTGTCTCGCCATCAAGTACGCTTCCTAAAGTTGTTCCACAAGCAAACCGATAGGAAGTGGGAATACCTTTAATAATTGCTTCCAACGCCGCCGAGGGAATTGGTTCTATAACTTCAACTTGATGAACTTCTCCGTCTTCTTTGATGAAGCAGGTTGCTAGACCGATGACAATATAATCATCGGTTGTTAAATCAGGTGCATTCGGATAAGTAATTGCTGTTGCCATAAGAAAATTTTTCAAAATTATAATTTCAACTAAAAAATCTCTGAGCCGCTTGTTGGCATTTTACCAAGTTGTTGCTCCTACGAATTGACTATTCTGTTCGATTGATATTTGTCGTTTCTGGAATTCAACTTAGGGATGAAGTATTCATTCTTAAGTTTAAGGATCTATTGGATATGACGAATACTCATATCTGTTGCATACATCTGTTGCACATAATGAGATTCAGATAGAATGCTTCCAAGTACTCATAAACACCTTAACGAGTAACACAGGAGCAGCAATAAAAGCACGAAAAATTTATAGATTGAGTTTAAAAAGTAAATATCTCAGGCAGGACGATATGAATAGTCAATCATTTTTAAAATCTAGTAAACAGCGAAATTACCCCTATATAAATGTTATTAATAATACCAGTAAGTATGAAACAGAGGCTAATAGCAACGATAATTCTGCTTTTGATGACAGTTACTTACGCTTTTGTGCTTTAACTTCGGCTCAACAAGGAGACTACACTGAAGCGATCGCACTGTTGAGTCAACTGATTAATCGTCATCCGCACAATGCCATTGATTACAACAATCGGGGATTAATTTACTTTCAATGCGGACAAAGGCAAAAAGCTTTCTGTGATTATAATAAGGCTCTACAACTGAATCCTAAATTAGTTAGTGCTTATAACAATAGAGCAAACTACTATGCGGCGCGTGGAGAATTAATTGCAGCGATCGCCGACTATGAGCGAGCGTTAGATTTGAACCCTAGTTATGTTAGAGCTTGGCTGAATCAGGGTATTACCTGGCGCGATTTGGGTAAATTTGAGAAAGCTGTTGATAATTTTGAGATGGCATTGCTTTTTGAGCAATTAGAAGGACATATTTTTGCCGAGCGTGGTAGAACTTATCATTTGTGGGGTGACTGGAATTGTGCGATCACTGATTATCGTCGTGCTCTGAATTTACTACCTTTATCTTGCACCACAAGGAACGATCCTGGTTGGCGCTTGCGTTTGCAAGTAGAAAGTTGGTTAAAAGAACTTACTTCTATTTCACATTTTAAATAGGTAGATTTGACACACCTGTATTTTGTGACGATGGGATGATTAACATCTACTGAATTCTTTGTCGCCACCATTTTTTATACTTTGTTAGCTATTTAAGCAACTATATTTTGAGTTAGAGAATCAAAAATAAGCTTGCTGCCAATGCTTGAGTCTAGAATCAAGTTTAGCTTTTCCAGAAATTTCTAGAAGTTTTTGATTTGGCTATGGATAATTGCGTTAGTTTGGATGAAATTTTAGCAAACAAATAGCTATAAACAAATCATCTATCACAATTTACTATTAGCTGCCAGCTTTTTTGATAACTAAGTAATTTATAAATAGCTCTCAGCCAGTAAATCTAAATTAACTCCAATCCCAAATCTAAAATACTAGCTTACTTAATTTGATGACTCTGCTTGTTTAATTTCAGCAGTTTCCTGTTTCATAAGGACAATTGGACGTTGATTGGGAGCTAATCGATGTGATTGCTCTTGCATAATAGTTTTAGCTTGGCTTGGATCGAAATTACGGCTAAATTCTACTTGCAATTTACTTACTCGCTCTTCCATGAGCTTGACTTCAGTGCGGATTTCTCGCAACTTTTCTTGCTGTGATTGATGAAATGGTAAAAGTTTGACTAGAGCAGATATTGCTACTGCTGAGACTAAAACGTTAACTCCAATTTTGGCTGTTGTTTCCAGTGCCAAAACTTGGTAGGAACGTTGTCGTAATTGCCGTTTTGGACGAGGAGCCGCTCGGCGTTTTGGTATTGGCTGTAGCGGAGTTCCAGATGGTTGAAGTGCATTCATAGGTACTAATATATTCTCCCTGATGTAATTGATGCTCAGTAAACAATACTTCTGTGCTGTTTACGATTTTGTTTAGCTGTAATATTACTTTATTTTTCCCAATTTGCTCCAGGTGTATAGCAATTTAAAAATAAACCTGGCACACAAAAGCGATATTTGCAAGTGCTTGACGGTATTTAACCAAAAGTACTAAGCAATTATACTCCTGAGTGCCAGCTTCAAGAGGGCTAGGGGCTAGGAAGAGGACAAGGGGACGCGGGGAGGAAACTTCCGTGCGGAGGTTCCCCGGAGCTTTCGGAGTCTCCGGCTCCGCTCCGTTGAGGAAAGTGTCCGTCGACAAGGAGACACGGGAAATGTAAATAAAATCTCTCCCAATCACCAATCCCTAATCCCCAATCATCAGTACCCAGTACCTATTTATAAAGTTCTGTTGCTAGCCGCCAAGCCAAAAAGCCTGGAATTATTGCCACGACCAAAGCAATGTAGACTTGAGTATCAGAGATAGACATAGTTTAAAGCCTCCTAATTAATCGGTTTATTTACTACTTTTCCCTGTTTTGTCTGGATAGGGGAATATGTTGTTACAAGTTGAAACAAATTGGTCAATAGTCAACGAAAAGGGGTGCAAAGGGGGTAAGGGGGTGAGGGTGTAGAGGAACCCCATAACTTAAGTTCGGGACTTGATACGAGGACGCTTTGTTTTTTCGGGTTATGCTTCTCAAAACAAATATTTCTCTCCACGACTCAAGTCGGGGGCTTGTACCGTGTGGGGTGTGGAAATACAACATCTTCCCCTACACCCCGTTCTTAGTCATTAGTGATTAGAAAAATTTATAAAAATATGGGATTGTACTTAGGTATAGACTTTGGTACTTCTGGTGCGCGGGCTGTAGTGATTGATCAACAAGGGAGTATCCAACACCAGGCGCGATATCCCTTTGCAATGTCTTCTGACTCAAACTTAGCAAGAGACTGGCAAGTAGCTTTGTTTAGTCTACTGGAACACATTCCCAGGAATGTGCGGCAAGAAATTCAGGCGATCGCTATTGACGGTACCTCTTCTACTGTCTTACTTTGCGATCCTGTTGGTAATCCTGTCAGTACACCTTTACTATACAACGATGGGCGAGGTGCAATTGTGCTGGATAAATTGAAGAGTGTAGCGCCTCCAAACCATACTGTTTTAAGTGCGACATCAAGTCTGGCAAAATTGCTATGGATGGCACAACAACCTGATTTTACCCAAGCTAGATATTTTTTGCATCAAGCAGATTGGTTGGCATTTTTACTGCATGGGCAGTTAGGTATTAGCGATTACCATAACGCTTTAAAGTTGGGCTACGACGTGGAAGTGTTGGAATACCCAGAATGGCTGGAAAAACTACAAATTCCAATTCATTTACCTAAAATCATTGCTCCTGGAACTCCTGTAGCGGAAATAAGTCCCGAAATTGCTGTGAAGTTCTGTTTTCCAAAAAATTGTCTGATTTGTGCTGGCACTACAGATAGCATTGCCGCATTTATTGCTAGTGGCGCGAAATTGCCTGGTGAAGGGGTAACATCTCTTGGTTCTACATTGGCTCTAAAACTTTTGAGTCGCACCCGTGTTGAAGATGCCAGGTATGGAATTTACAGCCATAGATTAGGGGATTTGTGGCTAACTGGGGGTGCTTCTAATACGGGTGGTGCAGTGCTGCGGCAATTTTTTACGGATGCTGAATTAGAAAGGTTTAGCCGGGAAATTGACGGCACCAAAGCAAGCGACTTGGATTATTATCCCTTATTAAAAGCAGGCGATCGCTTTCCCATCAATGATCCAAACTTACCACCGCGACTGGAACCACGTCCAGATCATCCCGTAGAGTTTTTGCATGGCTTATTGGAAAGTATTGCCCGGATTGAAGCACGGGGTTATGAATTATTACAGCAGTTAGGAACAGATAAATTAAGCTGTGTATATACAGCAGGTGGTGGTGCGGCAAATGATACTTGGACAGAAATTAGGAAACGGTATTTGCAGGTGCCTGTGGTACGTCCGTTGCATGCGGAAGCAGCTTATGGAAGCGCTATTTTAGCCATGCGTGGGATAAGAGAATAGCTGCAACCATAACCCATCTGCCTCAGACTTTCTTATAATTATCTTCTGTCCCGTAATTGAAAATTATTCCGTGACTACAACTCCCATTCCCCCGAATTCTTCTACTACCCATCGCCCCGATCCCCAAGGACGCTTTGGCCGTTTTGGTGGAAAATACGTTCCAGAAACACTCATGCCAGCGTTGGCAGAACTAGAAACGGCTTACCAGCAATACCGCAATGAACCAGGCTTTGTTGCAGAACTACAACAGTTACTACACGATTATGTGGGACGTCCTACTCCCTTGTATTTTGCCGAACGCCTCACCGCCCACTATGCTCGTCCAGATGGTAGAGGGCCGCAAATTTACTTAAAACGTGAAGATTTAAATCATACAGGCGCTCATAAAATCAATAATGCACTCGGCCAGGTATTATTGGCAAAACGGATGGGCAAGCAGCGGATTATTGCCGAAACTGGCGCTGGTCAACATGGAGTAGCCACAGCTACTGTTTGCGCTCGTTTTGGACTGGAATGTGTAATTTATATGGGCGTTCACGATATGGAACGCCAAGCTTTGAATGTATTTAGAATGCGATTAATGGGAGCAGAAGTGCGTCCGGTGGCAGCAGGAACGGGTACGCTCAAAGATGCCACTTCTGAAGCAATTCGGGATTGGGTAACAAATGTAGAAACGACTCACTACATCTTAGGTTCGGTAGCAGGGCCTCATCCTTACCCAATGATGGTGCGGGATTTTCATGTGGTGATTGGAAAAGAAACTCGCGCCCAAGCAATCGAAAAATGGGGCGGTTTGCCTGATATTCTCATCGCTTGTGTGGGTGGTGGTTCCAATGCAATGGGATTATTCCACGAGTTTGTCGATGAACCATCGGTACGGTTAGTAGGTGTGGAAGCTGCTGGAGAAGGAGTTAGTACAGATAAACACGCTGCTACCTTGACAAAAGGACGGATAGGTGTATTGCATGGAGCAATGAGTTATCTGTTGCAAGATGAGGATGGGCAGGTAATTGAGGCACATTCGATTAGTGCCGGCTTAGATTATCCTGGTGTGGGGCCAGAACACAGCTTTTTGAAAGAAATTGGCCGCGCTGAGTATTACAGCGTCACAGATGAAGAAGCTTTAGCCGCATTCCAGAGACTTTCACGGTTAGAGGGGATAATACCAGCATTGGAAACTGCTCATGCGATCGCCTACCTAGAAAACCTATGTCCACAACTTAACGGTAGCCCCCGCATTGTCATTAACTGTTCTGGGCGTGGTGATAAAGATGTGCAAACAGTAGCTGCAAGGGGACTAGAGGCTAGGGATTAGGATGAGAGGGGAAATGGGGAAGATGGATGAGAAACCGCTTCCCACGCTCCCCGATCACCAATCCCCGATACCCAATCCCCAATGAAGGGGAACAACTAAGCATGAAGCAACGACAAACAACAAAAACCTCGTTGCCAATGTAGAACGGTTAATCTCATCTGGATCTACTGGGGATAACAGGTTGTCTCCAGCAAACTACTGTGTAAAAAATATCATATAACACAACTCTAACTAGATGTTCAGCTGCATGAAATTCCAACTGTTCTTAGCCTCTTTGCTTTCCCAAATAAAAGGACGCCACTGGTGGTTTGGTATTATTTTATGGATTGCATTAATAGCACCAGCGCAAGCATCTGTAATCTTGCGCGTCGCCATTGAGCGGGATGTGAATCAGGTAAAAGTTGGCAGTTCCACAACTGCGATCGTCAAGGATGGTAGCGGTAAGACTCTAGGACAATTGCCGGCAATGAATTCATATTATGCCCAAGCTGTTCCTGGCGGAGTTGCTTTGGATAGGTGGAAATCTCCTTTATTTTGGATTGAACCAGAAGGAAAAGGATTTGTTTATATAGGCGATCGCTGGTATCGGGGCAGAACTTTAGTTGTTCCCACAGAAAAAGGTTTAACCGCCGTTAACTGGGTGGATTTAGAAGAATATCTCTACAGTGTTATCGGTGGCGAAGTGGACGCCAGATGGCCACAAGAAGCCCTCAAAGCCCAAGCGATCGCCGCTCGTACCTATGCCCTTTACAAGCGAGAAAAAGAACGCAATAATGCCATTTATGACTTGGGAAAAACTCCTGATCGCTGGCAGATTTACAAAGGCGTAATTAGCGAATCTCCCACTACCTATGCTGCTGTAGATAGTACAGCCGGGCAAGTCCTCACCTACCAAAATCGAATTATTCTCTCAGCTTTCCATGCTTGCTCTGGTGGGCATACCGAAAACGTGGAAGATGTTTGGGGAAATCCTCTGCCATACCTGCGTGCAGTGCCAGACTTTGATCAGAATATTCAACAGTGCAACTGGGTAAGAAGCTTTTCTCCAGCAGAAATTAGCGCCAAATTTCCAGAGGTGGGCAACGTCAAGCAGATGATTCCAGAGAAGCGATCGCGTTATGGTAGTGTCAAAAGCTTGAAAATCGTCGGCGATAAGGGCGAAAAAATGCTCAAAGGTGAAGAAGTTCGCACTGCCTTAAAGCTAAGAAGCACGCGCTTTAATGTCTCCAATGGAAATGGTGCTTTTATACTTCAAGGACTTGGCTTCGGTCATGGTATAGGCTTGAGTCAATGGGGAGCCTATAATTTGGCAAGACAAGGAGCCAACCACTTGCAAATTTTGGGACATTACTACAAGGGTGTAGCTCTATCGCCAATTAAGGTGAAGTAGAAATACGTTAGATACTACTAACTACTGTAAGGGCGGGTTTAAAAGATAAATTCTCGGTTTGATCTCAAAAATCATCAATAAAACCCGCACGGCAGTCGCTACAACCGGGGGAACCCCGACGCCAGGTGCACTCGACGCGCTTAATCCGCAAGGGCGCACTGGCTTCGCAACGCACTGGCTCCCCTACTAACTACTAACAATCCTATTCCTTAGTTCCTTCCTCAAGCCGCCTTTGCCATTCAGCATCAATTTGTGCAGTATTCTCAACTTCCTGTTCTAGTAAATCAGTTTCAGTTAAGTACACTAAATCTTCTTTGCCGATAACTTTTTCGGCTGCAAATTGTTGTGCGTAGGCAAGTTTTTCTTGCAACTGGGTATCTGGATTTGCCAATACCATCGCTCGTGCTTGCCGTTGGCGATTGCGTTCAGTAATTTTGCGATTGCGCCACTGAATCCAGAAATAGCGCACTAACGGTATCACTAAAAAACCTGTACCGTACCCTAAAAGTAGCCAATAAAACCCTTGTACAAAAGCGACTAGCCCACCTAAAGCAACGGCGGCTGTACCATCTCTGAGCAAACTTCCCAGAACTAAAGCACCAACAAAATTGACTGCACCCAATCCAGCACTCAAAAGAATTTGCCCAGAAGAAGCGGCGCTAAAACGCCAACGGAATTCTTGCAAGAAGGATTGTAATGAGCGATGACGCTTTTTGGTGACACTAACTTGTAATTCTGGAAAATGATAGACAATCTGCCCATGAGGACTTACTTCCGGACGTCCGTTAAAGCGAGTGAGTACGGGCAGCATATAATCTTCATATTCTTGTTGATAAGTCTCACCGATATCATCCAGGTAAGGTGCGATTTGTTCGGCTATTACTGCACCTTGATTGTTGCGAATCACCCCAGCAATTTCTTGCCAGCGCCGCTCTTCTAGGTTAGCGTTGGGATTGCCATCACCAAACAAGAACGAAAACACAGCTTCCAAAAAATTCAACTTGTTTTCTCTTTGTCCCCGTTGTCGCTGGTAGGAGTAGGTATCATAATTGGGGCTAAGATACCAGAAGAAATTTGGGAAATAGAAAAAACCTCCCCCAAAATCACTGCCGCGATCGCCACTATCACGGTCTGAATTAGCAGACATAATGATAATGAGAATGGCGATATAAATTAAGGCAATAGAAACTATTAGGAAAATGCCAAAGGAGATGCGAATTACGTAAAATAGCACACTCCAGATTTTTTTCCACCATTCCTGCAACTGCAACCGCAAATATTTATTGCGTAAAACATCTCGAAAATTTCGCGGAAAGAGGTAAATAATATCACCTGATTCTGCAACCTGCATATGTCCGCCAGCCTCAGAGGCAAGGGCTAATAACCCTTGATTGGCTATTTCAACATTCAATCCGGCTTGGGTTGCCACATCTCCCACAGTGACGCGGTAACCCAATCTTTCTACAGCTTGCATAATGGTGGGATTTAGAGCCATTGCTCTTCCCTCCTAATGAAAATAACTCTCCTTTTCCTAGTGTGACACTCTACTCCCATATCTGGTGGTGGGTGCTTGGGTAGTTAACTCGCCATTTGGGGCTAGGTGTAAGAAATGATTTTACTCGTCTACGTCTCTCCTTCTGCAAAGCGACGAGGGGATCTTGAACAGAGGTAATTGCTTCTTGACGGTATTGTAGTGAGGGGGTTTGCAGTACTTTTAGAGCTTTTTCTAAACTTGAGACAGCCCGATCCAATTCTGAGGTGGATAATTGACTGACATCTTCTTGTAAACTCAAGCCGATGATACTTACAGCATAAGCAGCTGTGTTGCGAACTGTTTCATCCTTGTCTTGCAAACGGGCAACTAAAGCAGGTAAAGCAGGTGCAGAAGGTGTACCAATATAGCCTAAAGCAGAGGCAGCATTTACCCGCATCCACATATCTTTATCTTCTAAAGTTTTGATTAAGGCTGGTACAGCAGTTGCCGCATCTTTGCCCATCGCCCGTAAAGCATGGGTTGCACTGTAACGTTCCCATTTCTTATCGCTATTTAAAGCGGTAATAAAGTAAGGAATGTAGGCTTTTCTGCCAATTTTTTCAATCGCTTGAACTACATAAGAACGAACAGTAGGATCTTTATCACCAATTGTTCGCATGAGAACAATTGCAGCTTCGGATGCAGCTGGGCCAATTTTACCAAGAGTCATTGCTGCACCAGCACGCATTTGAGGATTGGTATCCTGTAAAGCTTTAATTAAGGCGGGAACGGCAGGCTTACCTACAGATGCTAAATAATCTACTGCTGTGGAACGTTGTTGGGGATTCTTTAAGCGTTGAATATAAGAGTTAATTTGTGTTTGTGTTGCTGATTGCGCCCAAGTAGGATTGTCTGCTAGCAAAGGTGATGATAAACACACAAAAGCGATCGCAATATAGAAGCGCAATTTATAGGTATATCTATTCATAAGTATCATTTTAGGTTTGGAAACAAGTTTTAAGTTGGTTGCGATCGCGTTTGGGTAGAAAAAAGATTAATCCATGTTAATGGACGTTTGCTCTAAAGAGAAGTTTCTTGTGTTGGTTGTATTGCGAGTCGTCTAAATAGAACAGACAAAGCTCTATCATCCTCACGTGCAAATGTTGTCTGGTTATGATTCCAATCTGTATACTTAAACACAACACGGTTTATCCCTTTTAAGGCTTGAAATTGAAGCCTGCGTTCTATATTTGCACCTTTATTTAAATTGTTAAAGCTATCTACAGTTACACCGTTAATTTCAATCAAAACATTTTGAGCTTCAATTGGATTCTCAAATTTGAAAGATAAATTTAGTGACTGGGAATCTTTGAGCTTAAATACAATCTTAGTTTCTGCTCCTAAAGCCCAACGAAAAGTTTTTGGTGGAATTTCCTCAAAACCACTTAGCCCAGTTACAGATATAAAAGTGCTTCGTGAACGTATATCTAGTAAATTAGATTCCAAAAAGTTTAGAAAAGGTTCAAATTTAATTTCAGAACCGAGAGCTAAATTAACTTGATTTGACAATGCATCCGATTTAGGAATAAATGATAATTTGCCTGCTTCCGGAACCTTTGTTGCTACGGTAGGCTTCCCAAAACGTGAATAAAATTCTTGCACACAGCTTTCTGATAAAAAATCTGTATAAAGATTGATACCAGTAAAGTCATTTAACTTGTAGAACTCAGTGAAAAAAGACCATTCATCCTCACGCAAACACCGAACTTTTGGGCTTGTTTTTTCGAGATAAAATAAGCTATCGGGAACAAGTAAGTGATGCCATCCTGCCTGAAGATAAGGCTCGATTTGTGAAGGATGTAAACGACCAAAATACTTACCCATAACTTTCTTGTTATGGAATCTTCTGAGGGCAAAAATGGAACCATTTTGGTAAAAATATGGGCAAAGTCCATCAAGCGAGCCTACTGCATTGCCCCCTGCTGCACAAAATGGCCAATCTAGAACAGCTTCTCCCGGTTGCTGTTTAACATAATTTATGTAGGTAAAGAAATTCTGATCTAATAAGTAGGGTTGATAATTAAACTTGAAGGAGTAAGCAGTATAGATTTCTATACAACCTAGAAATATTAAGAGTGCTGAAAATAATATTTTTTTGCGTTCATGAAATATGTTCAAATTTATATGGATGGCAAATAAACAAAGTATTACTGAGTAGATAACAGTTGAACGACCTCCAACACGATTGAAACTAAACCAGGGAAATATCTTAAGTGTTTGTATATATTCTGGATGATAAAAAAGACAAAGAAAAAAAATAATCAGTAGTGGTATAAATATAAGAAACTTTTGGCGTGCTTGCCAAATTCCTATAATTGCTATTATTAGTAAAAACCAACCAGGGCTACCAGCACCTAAACTTTCTGGAGAATCACTAAATATTTTGTCAAAAACAGTTTGGCTTGGGTTAATAAAAGGTAAATATGGAATTAGTAATCTTGCAGGATGAGCAAAGAAAATGCCATTATCGATACCAGTAAAGTCAAAACTTTTAGCTTCTCTGAAAATTTGAATAACTAAAGGAACATAGATATAGCTAAAAGTACAAATAAGTGATATTAAAAGTAAGCATATACGACGATAGGCAACAAATTCTCTGAGGTACTGTTGGAACTGAGCATGGAAAGCTTCTTTAAGTTTGACTTTATGCTGTAAAAATCTATAAATTAGTAATATTAAAGAAAAACAGATAGAAACGGTAAAGGACATTAAAGCAAAACCAGCTATATATCCTATATCTTGACCTATTGCGAGTACTAAAAATAAAATTCTCACTAAAATGAATCTTAAGGATATATGATGTTTCAATACTAATCTCTTTACTAAAAGAAAGTCACAGATAAAATTAAGAACAGTCCAATGCAGTACAGCATAATTTAAATGATGGGGATATTTATTATTTGCATAAAAATTCATAAAAGCAATAATTATAGCTGCACCACTTGCACGGACAAATCCGTAATCCCTAACAAGTAAAGTAAATGAACCAATAATTGTAATTAATATACTGATAAGATAATAGAATTGTAACCAAGCACCAATACCAAATAAAGAGTATAAAATTGCATAGAAAATTTCTCTTTCAAATGACCAAGGTTGAAATACATTGTTGGTTCCATAAGGATAAAAAGCTTGATTATTGACTAAATTCAGATGGGGAAATGGTAAAAAACTTAAATTTTTAAATAAATAAAAACCTTGATATTCCCAAAGGTCGATATCACCAGGGCCAATTAGTGAATTTGCAAAATCTTTAATTACTAAAATACTAAAACAAAAAGTCAAAGTTAGCCAAAGAACAATATTCAGAATTAAGCATTTAGATTTGTTATAAGGCATACTAAATATCCTAAAATTTCACAAAATAGTTGTTGTAAATTAATGTAATAATGATATTAATTACACATTTGACTAATTTGCAAATTTATCATATTTATACCATTTCACGTTAATTACGATACACATGAATTTTGTAAAGACGCGATATATCGTATCTTTATACGGTTTGTATTTGTATCAGATTTTTGTGGAATAGTATGAGATAGAAAAATTTTTCCATGATGCTATCTAGTGTTGAGCATTAATATTTTTGAAGAATTCTTAATTATTCAAAACAGCATCAACTTCAAAAGCTACTTTAATGCTATTGTTCACACTTCTCTCATCAGGATAGACATGAGCCATATTAGCTACATAAAGATTAGGAACTGGTGTTTGATAAGCAGGTACTTTTTGAGAGAAATTTAAGTCACAAACTGTTGCGGCTGTTCTAGTTCGGAAAATTTTAATTTCTTGGATACCTCGATTATCTAAATCAGGAAAGATACTTTGTAGCTGGGCTTTAAATAAAGTGGCTATTTCTGAATTACTTTTATAGAAAATGGGATTTTGCAGCGTAGTATATCTTGATAAATAAGTTAGATGAAATCCTTGATATTCTTCTGGTGGGATAAAGTTAGTCTGTTCAATTACTCCACCAAACTCAAAACCTGGATCGGCTACATTCATCCAATAAGTTGCACTTAAAGGTTTTTGAGTAATAATTACAGCACAAATTGCCCCAAAATATTCTATTCTTTCCAAGTCTTGACGATATTCTACATATTCATTCGGTAATAGCTTTGCTAAATAAACTGTAGGAATTGTGATTAGTGTTTTGTCTGCTTTCATCTCTCTTTGAGGAGTTTTAACCCCAACAAGTTTTCCCTCGTCTGCAAAAATCAAAGACTCAACAGGAGCATTTTTAATAATTTTGACTCCTAGTTGCTCTAAAGCTAACTCTAGGGCATCTACAAGTCTCTGAAGACTGCCTCGCAGATATCCTAATTTTTCTTTACCTTGGGAACGAGATTTTAGCCGTTGCTGCATCCTGCCGATCATCCATGAAACTGGAATGCGATCGCTATATTCTCCAAACTTGATTTCTAGCATTGGGCGCCAGATCGTATCTGTAGTCTGCTTGCCTGCCCAACGATAAAACCAATCTAAAGCAGGAGTATTTTCATACTTTTGCCAATTTTGCTGTCGAGAAAGAAATATACTAGTTAATCCAAAGCGGATTTTATCTATGAAATTTAAGTGAGGAAAGAAAAGTAAATCTTTTGTTGTAGTAAATGGGTATAACTTTCTCCGGCGGTATATTCCCATTTTTGTTTCTACAAATCGGATATCTTGAGCCAGCCCCAATTCTTCTAGTAACCAGCGAATTTCTTGATCGTGGGTAAAGAAGTGATGGTAAAAGCACTCCAATTTAGTACCACCAACTTCAAAAGTAGATAGTAAACCCCCAAGGCGATCAGAAGCTTCAATTAAAGTTACTTTTTCACCTCGCTTTGCCGCTATATAGGCTGAGGCTAAACCAGTAGCACCACCACCAACAATCAGTAAACTCATGATGTTTTGATTTACAAAAGTCAATTACAAAAATTAAGTAGTTTGTTTAGCTTCGTGCTTCAGCTTACTTAGAGAAGAAAATCCAAAGTAAGGTATCAGGCTGACTCCCCAAAGCGTAATCGGAATGTATTGACAAGCGTGAATCAAAACTGAACAGGCAAGGGATTCGGCTTGAGGAACTTGCCAAGCACTCAAAGCTAATACTCCAAAGTATTGGAATGCTCCTAAATAACCAGGAGAAGAAGGAATTAAAACACCTAAGTTAACCAATGCCATCATAAATAGAGCAGCCGCGATAGGCACCTTTAAATTAAAAGCTTGAATTCCCAAATAGAACACTCCTGTTTCTATCAGCCAAATCCCCAAGGAAAGTACAAAAATGCTTAGAGGAAGAAAAGGAGTACGCCAAACAAGAGTTAATCCTTCACCAAATTTGATTAGCGCATCTCGCCATTTTGAAGCAGGAATTTGGGACAGTTTAGAATTCCAAAAGGGGCGTGTTAAAGCTAGGATGGCAATTACGCTGAAAGTTCCACCGAAAATAAAGATTCCTAACTTTCCTGTAGAATATGCCCAATTGGGTAAAGAGCTACCAATAATACTTATATAAAGGAAAATAGTGATAATTAAGCCATCAAAAATACGTTCCACAAAAATACTGGCAAGAGCAAGAGAGCGACTGATTTGGCACTTTTTCCCAATTGCTTGCGCTCTCACTAATTCTCCCAAACGACTAGGAAGTATGTTATTGGCAGCATAACCCAAAATTACAGCATAAAGAGAATTATCTAGCGATACACCAGTAGGCAACAGAATTTTCCACCGCACAGATCGCAGGAGAAAACCCAGGAGATAAACGCCAATCATCAATAAGGGGGCGATGGGTGAAACCGAGGTGAATGCTACTATTACCCTAGACCAATCTAGATTGCGAATTGTTAAGGTTAAGAGGAAAATACTAATTGCCCAGCCTAGCCAAAAGATGATTTTTTGCTTCAAAGTCGTGTATTCCCTGGTAATAAAGTGCTTGAGTTATCAAAGCCTCTTTGGTCTTTAATTATATAAAGGGGACGTTGTTTTACTTCATCGAAGATCCGCCCAATATATTCTCCAAAAAGCCCCATTGTAAATAGCTGCACGCCTCCAATAAATAGGAGGGATAAAATTAGAGAGGTAAAACCTGGCACATTTTGGGGGGAATAACCAAAGATTTTGAAGTTGAGAATGCGATGTAGGAAAAAGAAAATAATTCCTAAAAAAGAAATGATCGCGACAAAAAAACCAAAGGTGCCAGCAATTTGCAATGGACGATAGGAGAAGTTAATGATGCCATCTAAAGCAAGACGCATGAGTTTGCGAAAGGTGTATTTCACTTCTCCAGCAAAGCGAGCTTGGCGCTCATAGGGAATACCAATTTGCCTATAACCAATCCAAGAACGCAATCCTCTAATAAAACGGTTCCGCTCTGGCATGGCATTCAGCCAACTAACAACAGTTCTATCCATGATGCAGAAGTCTCCAGAATCGAGGGGGATTTCTATGGATGAACACCAAGCTAAAATTCTATAGAATAGATAGTAAGCTGATTTTTTGAAAAAATTTTCTTTTCTGTGAGTTCTGATGCCGTAAATAACTTGATATCCTTGACGCCACTTTTCTAAAAAGCGGTGGATCTCTTCTGGAGGATCTTGCAAATCGGCATCAAGAATAGCTACTACATCACCTTGAGCATAAACTAAGCCTGCACTAACGGCAGTTTGATGTCCAAAATTACGGGAAAAGCTGATATATTTAAATCTTGAGTCTTTTGCATGGAGTTTTTGTAAAAGCTCAAGGGTTTTGTCTTTACTACCGTCATCAACCATAATGACTTCAAAAGGCATCTGCCAATTTTGAGCGGCTGAAATGATTCGCCTATATAAATTAGGTATATTCTCCGCCTCATTGAAAGCTGGTATAACAACTGAAATCATGACATAGTAGATTTAAAAAAGATAAATAACCAAAAATTTTATCTTATTCGTTAATCAAAATTCTGCTTTAATACCAAATTAGTACGGCTGAGTCTGGTTTCAAAATTCTGGGATAGCCTATTAACCAATGGTTTTAATTTAAAATCCAAAACTTGTACTGAACTCGTTGAAGTATCCAAAATTTGCATAACATTACCTGCCCAATCCTCCTAAAGTAATTGATAAATTAGTCGTACTTTTTTGGGAAGTACTTTTAGCATTGCGACCAAGAGCAGCTAAAATTGACGGTCTATCAATGAGATACTGGAGGCAAACCTCTGCTTCAATCTCATCAGCATAAAATAAGCCACATTGCCCATTGCGACACATTTCGACAAGTTTGTAATTTTGTTCAGGAACCAATAACGGTAGCCCGCGCTTCATACTCTCCAGCAAATCTCGCTGTTTGCCATTTTCATCAACAACCCAAACCAGATCTACAATTTCCCAATCTTCAGGTTCGATCCAGTCGCTCATGATAAACCGAAAGTGTTTGCCATTGTCTTGTTGACGAAATTGCTCGATCGCAAATGCACACTCCATAGAAAGGCGATCGCCACTGCACAAGATAATGCGATCGCCTGCTAATGTCATCGTCTCTTGCTTCTGATAAACCTTCGTAATCTGCCGCACGTAGTTATTTAGCGTATCTTGTACTACCTGCTTATGGGCGTTACGACCCATCATTTCTACGTGTTTGCGGTTCTGAGCCATCTCCACCATTTTTTCAGCCAGCATTTGGGCGTTACCAGACTCAAACAAACAGCCTGTAACACCTTTTACCACTAGTTCCAGATTGCCACCAAGGGCAGAAGCCAAAACTGGGATACCCGCAGCCATTGCTTCTAGAATAGTTACTGGCTCATTTTCCGGCCAAATTGATGGTGTAATTAAAACATCTGTAGATTGGTAAACTTTCTCGATTTGAGTGTGATTAACTTTACCCCATAGCTTGACGACATCATCAAGGCGCATTTCTTTGACGAACTTTGCTACATCGTCTGCCATGGCACCGACACCGACGATGTTAAGCATACACAAACTGCCCAGGTAACCTTGTTTTTGCAGTAGCTCTATAGCACTGAGCAAAACATGAACGCCTTTATGTAAACCGAGATGCCCAATAAAGGTGAAGCGCATAGGGCCGTTTGTCGCAGTTTTTACCACTCGTGAAAAACGTTCGACATTTACACCGTAGGAAATAACACTAATTTTATCAGTAGGTATACCTGCTTTGGCATAGGCAGATGCTAAATAAGCACTCGGTGAGACAAAGCGATCAACTTTGGCAAGTTGCAGGGCAATGTAATCTTGTCGGATCCGGATGTGTAATCGCCGCCCTCGACTGTCCGTCAACTCTGGCAGACATTCTGCGCATTTTGAGAAGTCATGACAAACTTTTTCTGGTTCCTTAAGCAGAGTGTTTTTATAACAAAATCCCCAATGATCGTGCAGAGTCAGTACAGTTTTAATGCCACGCTTACGGGCGCGAGCTACAATACCTAAAGATAAACTGACAATATTGTGAAAGTGGATGACATCTGGGCGAACTTCTTCAACTACCGCCTCGAACAGATCATCAACCGCATGATTGTAAAAATTTTCACCGATATGATAGTCTTGCGCGTGCAAGATCACACGAAAAATCTTTAGCCCATCATAAGTATCCTGTGTAATTGAATAACGATGACAGCTATCATCATGCTTTCCACAGAATACAAATACCTCATATCCATTCTTTTTCAAGTAACACGCTTGCTCGTGGGCAATGATTTCTGCACCGCCAACGAAGAAAGGAGGGTAGAAATTGCTGCAAATTAGTATTCTTTTCAGCATAATGAACTAAAGAAAACGACTAAGTAGAAGGCAGAAGGCAGACGGCAGAAGGGAAAAAGCTTATTCTATCTGGTTTCTAGAGGCAAGCATCTTGACGTTTAATTATGTCCACCTACTTATATTTCAGTAGCGTGAATTTTGAAGGGCTAATTCATAGAAACCATTTGCTGAAGCAGCAATGGCTAGGTTGCCTTGACGGGGTGTGGGAGAAATTAAAGCTAGTGCTAGACCTCCCCACATTTCGCCTTTAAACTTGTTATTGTCGCCCTCAATGATGCGTCCTGGCACAAAATCTATATCCACCCAAACCACATAGGGTGAATCTTGCCATCTTGCACTCATCATGCCGCGCCGACACTCTGGGTTGAAAGAGTCATGCATCATTACGAACATCGGTCGCTTTGGCACATACTTCAAAATAATTTCTATATCTCTGCGAACACCATCAGCAGAATGATCGCCATCAATTAGTACAAAGTCTATGGGGATATCAGCTTCATCGAGGGCTTGAAATAGCAACGGTAGCAGAGTCGTTGATGATCCGGTCAAAAAGCTAACGTTTTCCATTGCTGGAACCCGTGAAGTTACTTCTGGATCGATATCAATCGAAAACACCATTTCCGAGTATTGTGCGATTAGTGACAGACTACCTCCGTAATAAGTACCAATCTCAATACTACATTTCGGCTGGTGTTGTGCTAGCAAGCCAATCAAGGCTACACGCTCCGAATCATTCATCTGCCAACGCTGAAGCAGACAGTTTGGGTAAAGTAGATCCTCGTAACGGAGGGTATCTAGGTTCTGGGTCTTTGTAGCATTCACAACCATAGTGTATGTTTCCTCCAGACCTAAGGCAGTCAGTACTTCCTGGGTGTAATCTTCCCAAGTTTTGAGCGTGCGGTCAATTGCTGCTTGAGATAATTCAGCAAGTAAGGTGCGATCGCTATCGCCTGACAAGTTATAAATTGCTTTAGCTAATGCTTGAGGATTAGTCATATCTACTACAACACAACCACCTCCTGCTGCTAACTCAGCCATCACACCTTGGCAATGACACAGACAAACTCTTCCATGCCAAATGCTTTCCAAAATCGGCATACCGTATCCTTCCACCAAGGAACTATAAACGGTGAAGGTGGATTCCTCGTATAGTCGATGCAATGTCGCATCATCTACTACTCCCAACCACTGAATGCGGGGTTCTTTTGCTGATGCCTCTTCGACAGCTTGATAGACTTCTGGCGCACCATCATAGCGGTTGCCAACGAGTGTCAGATGCCAATCCAGTTGGGGATATTTCTCGGCTAATATTTCACAGGCTTTGAGCAGGTTGCGGTGGTTTTTGCGCGGTTCTAGGGTAGAAACGCACAGCATATTTACAGAACTGGATTTAAGGTTAGGCATCTTCATATTACGAGGATGCTGACCAAATTCTCCAGGTAGTAAGACAGTGCTCACCTTGCCATGTGTCAAGTTCTGGAGATACCAATAATCTTGAACGCACTTGGCAGAATATTCAGAAATTGGGATAATGACATCGACACTCGCCAACATCTCCAAATATGGAGGAAACAGTGCGTTTATAGATGGGCTGCAAAACTCCGGATGCATTACCGGAATTAGATCGTAGAGGATGGCAGCTGTTTGCCACTGCTGCTGCTTGACGTAAGTAATAGCCTTTGTACAGCGTGGATCGATGATAGTTTCGGCAAAGAAAAACAAAACTGCCCGCCCTTGCGCTCCCGAATCGAGTGCCAGAAATTCGTCGAGGGGGATGCTGCCAAAACGTTCCAGAACTGTCTGGGCGTAGTTGGGCATTTCTGGGCCGTTAAACTGGCTTAATTGCTGATAACCTGCTTGGGAAGGAAGCACGTAGCGATCGCTTGTAAAATCCCAAACTACAAAGACAGGTGCGCAATGTTTTTGCAGGGCGCGGCAAATTTGCCGTGTCACTCTAATTACACCAGAATTAGCAGGATCGCGGCAGCTATTGGTGACATCTATAATTAGTAAGGGAAGATTAACATCACGGTTTAATGTGGTTTGCACTGCACTCTCAAGACAGTCACAATAGTTTTGCACAACGCTTTCCCAACGGAATTGAGATTGGAACCTCTTGTAATTGTCAGGCGATATAACTTGATTGGGAATTTTGCCTGCCAAAACGCAATCCGCTTTTTCTGCCATCTCTACTGCATCGGCGCACAAAAACCAAGGATGTACAACGACTTCCGGATGAGCGCCAAGGTTGAATACAAGGGCTGGCTGCTGTAGCCATTGCATCTCGGCTAGTGGCAAGTTAAAACCTTCCCAAAGCGATACAGAAATTCCCAGCGTCACGCGTTTCATAATTTCTTGTAGTTCTGCGTCGTCTGGGAATCCTAGCGGTTGAATATGTGCTTGTAAGTCTTGGGGAATGTCGATATCTAAAGGATGAGCTAAAATCAGCAAAACTGCCTGAGGATGTCGTTGAACTAGCCTACGCATAATCTCGAAGCAAGCTTCCGAATTTTTGTAGCAATTCGGCTCCCAACGTCCGAGGTTCAGGATGCACTTTTGCCCTTGTTGGAGAAGATTTTCAACTCGGAATAAAGCTTGTTGGAGACTATTGCCTGCTGTTAAAAATTGTGCTTGCCAAACCGATAATTCTAGGTGGTTGGCTCCATTGAGTATAGTGATAACTCCATCTTTTTGCCCGCGATCGGGGATACTTTGCGAGTGAGCAATAAAATCGCTAACGGCAATTATGCTTGTTGTTTTGGGCAGAAAAGTGCGTCGCATTTGCCGCACCTTGTTTTGAATGTATAAAGCGTGTCCAGAAAAACCATCAATCGGTACTGCCCCGTGATCCTGAAAAATCACTGTTTTGCAGACTTTGCGGAAAAATTCAACGGCTTGGAAAAAAGGCCATCCGGCAAACAAAATTACATCCGGTTGGCAAGTGCTCCCAAAAACGCTGTACCAATTTTGCTCTAGCCACTGAGCAGTGAACTCGTTAGAATTGGCATAATCATCGGGGGCTGGTGGAACAGTGATAAAGTCTTTGGCTATCTGCCTGACAATGTCTTCATCACAGCGATTGCCCATCATGTAAATTTCATGGCCTTTTTCTGCCAACCCTTTAGCGATCGTCAGCAGCACCCGATCTAGTCCGAATCGAAATAAAAATCTTTCGTTACAAATTAATATTCTCATTGCATCACCCGATTTATGCTTTCCATCCGATGACTGCATAATCCTGGCTACAAAGCAGGACATCTTTTAAAAATTGATTGTCCAAGTTATGATCGACACCCATTGGATGCAGGCGATGAATTTCAACTTGGCGAAATCCCCGATTTTCTAATAGAAACTGGGCTGTTGCTGGCGGGATTGGGTTACGGTGTGTGGGATCGAAATAAAAATTACAAGCTCCTACAATCAGGTTTTCTGGGTTTGGAGTTTCAAAGATGACGATGCCGCCAGGGCGCAGAACACGCAGCGCTTCGTCAGTCAAGTCGATTAACGTTTGTAATGGCAGATGCTCTATGACATGAAATGCTGATATGATCGCCAAAGAATTGTCTGGAATATTGCGTAAATGAAGCAGCCCGTCTGTTTGGACAACATCTAAATTAAGTTCTTGACAAGACTGCACCATTGTGATATTGATATCCACGCCGGATGACTTAATGCCACACTCGGATAGCAACTCAAGCCACTCTCCACGCCCACAACCAATGTCAATAGTTGGAGCATAATCACAAGACGCAAGAGCCTTTTCTACAAAGGGTATGTAAGTTTTCAGGCGATTTTTGATTTCTTCACGGCTACCGCGAAAACGGTCTTCAAAAGCTGTGTAAAATGCATCTGAAATATGCTTTTCTTCATCAACAAAGGTTTGGAGTTGCTCTTGATTGAAAGGTTCTGGCAATCGCTTTCTGGCTTCTTCTAAAAAAACAGAGAGCAAACGTTTTTGCTGGTTGAGATCATTTTTGAGGTAACTATCATTTCTAAAATGACGTTCATCTACCCTTTGCACATGAGAATCCACTTGGTGTAAATGCGAATCTGTTGTGTGCAAGCGATCGCCTACAACTTGCAAACGAGTGTCTACTGTATTTAAGCGATCGTCCATGTCATTCAAGCGACGATTTTTAGCTATTAAATGCTCATCTATTGCTCCTAGATGTTTATCTATTTCTGGGATGCGACTATCCACGGCACTCAAGCGCTTTTCAATACTGTTAAAGCGAGTATCCGTAGTATTTAAGCGCGTATCGATGCTGCTCAGACGAGTTTCTATCGCAGCAGAGGGATGATCCATTTGCGCTCTTAAGGCTGTTACTTGTTCTATTAGCTGCCGATTCAGCGCTACCGATTCTTTCAATGCCCGGATTAAATTATAGTTAACTTCCCTCTGGTCTTTAAATAGAAAATTCAATATTTTAAGAGCTACTTTTTGTATATCTTTGCTGACATTAAAAGGAAATTTATTTAAGTTATCCGGCCATTTACTGCGAACTTCAGATCTATACTCTGCATTTTTGAGCAAGCCTTCCATCAGTTCTAAATTGGCATTATATCTTGCCAATAGGTTACTATTTTCTGGTTTATTAATTAAACGTTTTTGTGGAGAGTAACTGCGACGTTTAGCTACTTCTGCACGAATTTTTTGCATTAATTCATCGACATTAATCTCTGGATTATCTGCTTCCATAATTATTCTTTATCCAACTTCTTCAAGCATAATTTTGTTGAAATTTGATTATACTCAATTAAGGCTTTGAGACAATGGCGATCGGAATATCCTCCATCAGTTGAGTGGGGGCTTCGTCAAGCCAACGCACAAATTCTTGCAGCATCGTTACTCTCAGGATATACTCACCCTCTTGCGGTGGTGACTGCACTCTGGCTGTATAAATGGCTTTTACTACACTTGTTGCCCAAGGGTTCCAGACTGTGCGTTTACAGCTATCTAATGGAGGAAATAGCTTTGTTCGCGCTCCTTCAAAAACTACACAGTCATGAGTTTGTGCATTTAACCAGTGATAAGAAATATGAACTGGATTAGAACCATAACTATGCAGAATAAATTCACTATAATTTTCAATTTTTAATTGAATTGTAAACTCACTATTAACTTCTACTGTCTTGGGATAATCTATTACTGATAATTGAATTTGTCCGTGAGCCAGAGGAGGCAAGGGTGGCATTTGTAAAAGATTTTTTAGCTGTTCTTGAGCAATCGGTTGATGAGATGCGATCGCAAACAGACTAGGAGCAGCACAGATTTCTCTTAAAGAATATTTTTTAACTAAACTTCCACCAGGATTGAAAGTATCACCAAACCATAAATATACATACTTAAAATATGTGCTTAACTGTCTTTTTAAAACTCTTGGTGATTGTTCATTGATATGCATGAGTAGTTCATATCTTGAACGAGGTTCTGGAGATAAATAAGCCCCTACAGAAGCAGCTATTTTTCTTTTGCGTGAATAATCGTATTTGTAATACCAAAGATTAGGAAAAGTGTGGACAACAAATAATCCTTCTGTCTTAAGACTATTTGCAATATTTTGATAAAGCTTTTCTACTTCTTGTGAAGATAAATGCTCAATCAAATCAGATGCCACTGCCAGGTCATACTTCCCTGACAATTTTAAATTGCAAACATCATCACAAATAAATTCTACTTTTGCTTGTAGCTGTTCTTCTCCATCAAAACACTTTTTTGCTAAGTCAATCGCACTTTGTGCATAATCAACAGCTGTAACGCCAAAGCCTTGATGGGCAAAATAATAACTTAGTTCACCCCTACCGCAGCCAAGATCTAATACGTGTCCTGATTTTTTCAAGCTCGCAATAGTAGCGACTGCTTGTAGTCTGACATCTTCTAATTTTTTGCCTTGATGTCTGTTGAAAGCCTCATAGCCTCCACAATCTTGCGTGTAATAGTTAGTTGTATAAGTATGACGAATAGCTAGACTAGATGGAACTGTGCTGTATTTACTTTCAAAAACTTGTCTGTGATATTCAGGAGCAACTTTGATTAATAAATCTCCGGCATAACCCGGTATCACTCCGAACCAATCTAGTAAATCAGCGTAGCGAAATAAAAAATCGCTCACTGCCATAAAATTTTGTCTTGTCCACAAATATCCATCTACAAGTACGTAGCGCCCTTGCCTAATTGCCACCTCTAAATCGTGAAAAGAACCATCCCCATCTTGTTGCCCATCAACATGAATTAGATCGTAGATATCACCAGGAAAGCTATTCATTGCTTGTGTATCAGCAACAATAAACTCAGCATCAAATGGTTGAGTAATTTTTTTTGCCCAATTTATTGCACCTTTAACACCGCCATAGCTATCTGTATCCAAATCAATACCAATATATTTGGCGGCAGAATAGCCATGCAAAAAAGCAGCCGCAGAATAACCAAAGCGTACTCCTATTTCTAGGATAGTAGCTGGTTGGAGAACGTGAGCGATCGCCCACTTGAGCTTGTAATAATCAACCCACTCATTGAAAAGATGTAATAAAGGATCTTCTAGATTAGCAGTCAATCTAAAATCATATTCTGTTTTTTTTGCTGCTTGAATGATGGACTCAAACATAAGCCTGTCGGTGAATCGAAACTGTAGGATAAAGATTGACTACGCCTGTCCAATGTATAGATTCTTTATTTTTGAACACTTTTAAATCGCTGATATTATGGGCATAAACTAGTGTTCGTTTAAACTGCCCATCTCCATATGCGCTATCAGCAACCCCCAAAGATATAGTGTATTCACCTTCATATAAAGGAACTTTAAAATTAAACTTGACTTCTAAGAAACTACCACTACTGACAGAACCGATTGTGGTTCCCATACAAAAAGTATTAGTTTCAAAAACAACCTCTCCGGTTCTATTTCTGATTTTAAAGCCTACATGAGGATCAGCGAATGATTCTTTAAATAACAATCCAACAGATATTTGTAATAATTCCTCGCTGATTAAAGATTTAATATCACGTCCATCTTCATTTAAGATTTTGACAAAATTGACACTAACTTCTGGAGAATTAATAATAACTTCATCAATGCTACCATTAAATATCTCTGAAGCTGTATTGTCAGAAATCATCGAAGTAGATTCTTCAGACAATAACTGAATTTCAAATGAATCAGGTTGATTGTCTCTTTTTCTTAAAAGCTTGGCTTCGTATAAATCGAGAACTTGCTTAGGCTTAGAATCAAGCATTATCTTGCCTGATTCCATTAACACAGCGCGATTGCAGAGTTTATAAACTGCATTGCGATCATGAGAAACAAATAAAAGTGTAGTGCCAGAATTTCTCAGTTCTCTAATTCTTTCAAAACATTTTTGTTGAAAATAAATATCCCCAACAGCTAAAGCTTCATCAACAATCAAAATGTCAGGATTAACACTTACTGCTACAGCAAACGCTAATCGAACAAACATCCCACTTGAGTAAGTTTTAACTGGTTGTTCAATAAAATCTCCAATATCAGCAAAAGCGGCTATTTCATCAAACTTAGATTCTAGTTCTTCTTGACTTAACCCCAAAATTCGCCCATTAAAAAAGACATTTTGCCGCCCTGTAAACTCTGGATTAAAACCGCTACCCAATTCTAATAAAGCCGAAATCCGGCCATTAACATGAACTTCACCTGTTGTCGGCGTCAGCGTTCCGGCAATAATTTGCAGCAGCGTACTTTTACCAGAGCCATTTTGACCGATAATCCCAAAAGTTTCTCCTTTAGGAATTTCCAGGTTGATATTATCTAATGCCCGAAACTCCTGAGCATGGCTTCTTCCGGGCAATAAAATTTCCTTAAGTCTATCTACCGGATGTTCATAGCGCTTGTAGCACTTAGATACATTTTTAAGCGAAATTGCGATTTCCTCACCCATACCACCATATGCTCAACTGCTAACATATTTATTGTTTACAACACATCGGCAAAGGCTGGACGTAACCGCTTATATACCCAGAAACCGCAACAAAATACGATCGCACATATCAAAGCAGCAACTCCCCACTCGCCCCAATGTTTCACTTCTCCTACTAAAACTAAGTCACGATAAACTTCAGAAATAGCTGTCATCGGATTTAACCAAAACACCCAATTCCGCCATTCTGGGGGAATTGCTGACGCTGGATAAACAATAGGTGTCAAATACAACCAAATATTTAAAATAACATTTAATGTTTGCGGGATATCACGCAAAAACACTGTCAATCCTGCTGTCAGATAACCTAATCCTGCTGTGAGCATTAACTGCGTTATCCAAATCAAAGGCAGTAGCGCTAAGGTAGAGTGCAATGTATGAGAAGTTAGCGCTGTAAAAAAAATCAACACCATTAGTCCAAAAGAACTCTCTATGAATGATGATAAAACTGGCACCAACGGCAATAAAGCTAGGGGAAATACCACCTTCTTGACTAAATTCGGCTGTCCAATCACTGAATTTGCAGATTGAATTAACCCATTACTAAAGGCAATCCAAGGCAGTAACCCTGCAAATAACCATAAACCAAAAGTAAAATTATTTTCTGGTAGCCCTTTTAGGTTCAGCTTGACTTTTAAAACAATTGAAAATACGTAAGTATAAATTAGTAACAGTGATAACTGATTCACCAAAGGCCATAAATTGCCCAAAACAGAACCTTTATACCGTGCTTCTAGATCGCGTCGCACCAAAGCTCTGAGCAAATCTAACTTTGCCCACCAAACCTCATTGATTGGCAACCAGCGTCGCAGCTTTCCTGCCCTACGGACAACTCCTCGCATTGTTTGCAACAATTCCTGCTTCCTCGCCCACTACCTACACACAATTTTTATTTTTGAAGTTGATCAGCTATGAAAGTTCCCCTTATTTTTTGATGGAAATAATTGCTACTCCAAACTCTGATTAAAAATATCTGGGCAATTTTACCATGAATTGTTTACTGTTATCTAAATATATTGTTCAGAAATTAAGCTTTATCAGTTTAAGTTAAACTATTTGGATCAATTCCTAGTCATCTTAACCGCTCTGCCATGTCATTTGTCATTAGTTGTTTTCCCCATATCCCCCTAGACACCGGATTCCGCTACACTGAGTTGTGGATTATTGCATTGTAATTTGGCATGGACATCGGACAAAAAGTTAAGGTTTATCGTTTGCGCGATCGCGTATCTAATCCCATTGCTCAAAGGCTAGGAAAAGTCGGTATCATCGAAGGCTTTAAAGTGACTGATGGTAGCGGCGTTGGTGTGGTGGTAAAGTTTGATGATAATTTTACCACCTGGTTTTTTGAAGACGAACTCAAAGTAGTACAGTAAGGAAAAACCCAGTTATCGGCGGCTGCGTCCGCTGATTGCTAAACTTCGGAGAGAAGTTACGAAAAAAAGCCGAGTGCTAAGTTGGAGTTGAAAAACCGGCGGTAAAAATTTAGGAATCAAGTAATGGCCCTGATACTGACATTTTTGGGCAAAGGCGGCTCTGCTCGCACTCAGGTAGCGATCGCCGCTGCCAAACTATTAGCAAGCCAAGGAAAGCGTGTACTTCTAGCTGGAAGTGCAGAACCAGCATTACAAATCCTGTTGGGGCTTCCTGTTGGCACCGATCCTCAAGAAATTGCTGCTAATTTGCAAGTCGTACAGTTACAAGCATCAACACTGCTAGAACGTAGCTGGGAAGATGTGAAAAAACTGGAAGCACAATATCTCAGAACTCCTATCCTTAAAGATGTTTATGGACAGGAACTCTCTGTCTTGCCAGGGATGGACACTGCCCTTGTCCTCAATGCAATACGCGAGTATTACGAAAGCGGCAACTACGATGCGATCATCTACGATGGCAGCGGCGATACTTCTACTTTGCGAATGTTTGGAATGCCAGAGTATCTCAGCTGGTATGTAAGACGATTTAGGCAACTATTTGTCAACTCCGATTTGGGAAAGACAATTTCCGAATCCCCCTTGATTCAACCGCTTGTTAGCACTTTTTTCAACATCAACTGGACGGCAGATAATTTTGCTCAACCCACAAATCAAGTCAACAATTTTCTAGACAAGGGTAAAGCTGCCCTCGCCGATCCCAAACATGTTGCTGCTTTTTTGGTGACAACTACCGATCTGGTTGAAGTTGCCTCTGCTCGTTACCTTTGGGGAAGCGCTCAACAAGTGGGTTTAACTGTAGGTGGTGTTATTCTTGTATCTTCGGACATAAACATCAATATATCTGGGGAATTTACTCCCTTGCCTGTAAGCGTAGTTCCCCATGTCAAAGCTGGTGAGTGGCAACCGCTAATGGATTCCCTACCTAACTTTGTCGCACAAGCACTACAAGCTCCCAAACCTATTGAAATTGACATTCATGAACGAAAAGTAAGCTTGTTTTTGCCAGGATTTGACAAAAAACAAGTCAAACTTACCCAATATGGGCCAGAAGTCACTGTAGAGGCAGGAGATCAAAGGCGAAATATTTTTCTCCCTCCAGCTTTGAGTGGTAGGCCTGTTGCTGGTGCTAAGTTTCAAAATAATTATTTGATTATCTCGTTTTAGAAAATGGTTAATGGGGATCGGGGACAGAAGAGGACACGGGGACAATGGGACGCGGGGGCGCGGAGAAAGATTTCCTAGCCCCTAGCCCCTAGTCCCCAGTCCCTACTACCCAGTCCCTAGCCCCTAGTCCCTATTTATTCAGTACGGCCTATGTCTGAATCAACTCCCATTACCACAAATTCCAATACATCTGAAGCCCTAGACTCAGTAGCAACAACTGAGGAAGCGCAAACCATTGCCAATCGTGGTGCTAAAACCAGGCAACTGTTGGGCATGAAAGGTGCAGCACCAGGAGAAACATCAATTTGGAAAATTCGCTTGCAATTGATGAAGCCCATCACTTGGATTCCTCTCATGTGGGGTGTAATCTGTGGTGCGGCTTCTTCTGGAGAGTATACTTGGACACTGGAAAATGTGTTTAAGGCAGCAGTTTGTATGTTGCTATCAGGACCATTGATGGCAGGTTATGTACAAATTCTGAACGATTACTACGATCGCGAAATTGATGCCATCAACGAACCATATCGCCCAATCCCCTCTGGAGCCATTTCTGTACCCCAGGTAATTACGCAGATTTGGGTATTACTTATTGCTGGTATTGCCCTGGCATTTACCTTAGATAAATGGGCAGGGAATGAATTTCCCACAATTACAACGATCGCCATCATCGGTTCCTTTGTTGGCTATATATATTCAGCCCCACCTTTAAAGCTCAAGCAAAACGGCTGGTTAGGAAGTTATGCCTTAGGTGCAAGCTATATTACCTTCCCTTGGTGTACCGGTCATGCTTTGTTTGGTGAACTCAATTGGAAAATCGTTGTTCTGACTCTAATTTACAGTTTGGCTGGATTGGGAATCGCCATTGTCAATGACTTTAAGAGCGTAGAAGGCGATCGCAAATTAGGATTGCAGTCATTACCTGTAATGTTTGGCGTTACCACTGCCGCTTGGATTTGTGTGGTGATGATTGATGTCTTTCAAACCGCGATCGCTGCCTATCTTATTTATATTCACGAAAATTTGTACGCGGCAATTCTTATATTGCTCATCATCCCACAAATTACCTTCCAGGATATGTATTTCCTGCGCGATCCCCTCAAAAATGACGTCAAATACCAAGCTAGCGCTCAACCGTTCCTAGTCTTAGGAATGCTTGTTGCTGGTTTAGCAATTGGTCATGCCGGCATCTAAATCAATACTTCTAGAGTAAGAAGTCAAGAGTGAGGAATGAGAGGTTAAGATCGCATATAACTTCTCGATCCTCACTCAAATTTTTTTACAGATTTGCACAAGAATTGCCGTGTCTCAGATAATATATTTTCTAATTCATATAATTCAACAATTTTTAGTGCCTCTTTGCTTAATTAGTGCTTGGGCATTAATAATTCTCGTTGGATGGAGTTTATGGTCAGCAACACGCGATAGTGTCAAGACAGCAAAGCAAATGCATCAAATTCCCTGCTCTAGCTGCCAATATTTTACCGACGACTATCGCCTTAAATGCACTGTCCACCCTTGTATTGCTAATACAGAAGAAGCCATAAATTGTTTGGATTACCAAGCAAAAACAAATGCGATGTTTTATTAGGGATCGGGGACTGGGTACTGGTGATTGGGAATTGGGAGAGATTTCATTTACATTCCCCGTGTCCCCTTGTCCTCTTCCTAGCCCCTAGCCTCTATTTCCTAGTGCATTTCTAGCAAAACCTTTAAAACACCTTTTGTTTGCGCATGGGCAAATGCTGCCAACCCTTCAGTTAGGGGATAGCGAGCGTGAATTAGGGGTTGTACGTCCACTTTGCCTTGTGCTAGCACCTCCAATGCTAGTGGAAACGGGCCGCAGCGTGAACCTATCAAAGTAATTTCATCTACTACCAATGAGGAAGCATCTAAGCTGAGATTGCCGGCATAGGTGCTTTTAAGAACTAGCGTGCCACGGGGACGTAAAGCACGAAGCGCGATCGCAAATCCTTCGGCATTGCCTGTACACTCTACTGAAACATCAAAAGTTTTGTCTGTGACAGCATCAGCAAAGCCTGTTTTTATACCCCGTGTTTCTAAATTAGCCAATTTCTCAGGATGACGCCCGATTACTGATAAGTCACAGCCACTTAATGCCAGCGTTTGTGCTACTAATTGCCCCAGTTTGCCATCACCAACTACAAGTACTCGCTCATCTGGATGTAATTTTACCTGCTGCTGAATTTCCAATGCTGCGGCTACAGGTTCGGTAAATGTTGCTACTTCTGTGGGTATATGATCCGGTACGATATGTAAATTCTCTATTGGTAAACACAGATAGTCACTAAAGGCTCCGTTACGATTAACAATGCCAAGAACTGTGCGGTTTTCACAGTGAGTTGAGTTACCGCTACGACAAAAGCGACACTGCCCGCAAACAGCATTAATTTCCCCAACAACACGTTGGTTGATTAAATGTTCTGGCCCTTGTTCCACAACGCCGACAAATTCATGTCCTAAAATGCCAGTGAAGGGATAATAGCCTCTGGTAAGTTCTAAGTCAGTATTGCAAATACCAGCGCACAAAACCCGTACCAAAGCTTCTCCTGGTGGTGGTTCAGGAACAGGAATGTCGCTCAGTAATTGCAGTTGTTTGTTTTCCAGCCAGAGTCCTTTCATATTTAAAGCTGTACTGAGACACCTTATATGCAATCCAAGTTACAGTCATCCGCCAAAATATTAGCAAACAAGCAGCAAAGCTTCCAAACGAAAAAACTATTTTTTTACTTTTTATCTTTTACTTTTTACTTACTATTTTCCACCTTACCTGCTTGCGCCCAAACAGTAAAAAATTCTTGCCCTCCCAAATTAGTAATCGCTACACCGCCCAGAAATTTAGATACCATTTTTCCAAACTTGGAGCAAAGTTGTGGTGAAGCTGAAAAATTTATTTCCAGCCCGCAACAGATGCTATCAGAATTAGCGCAGGTGGATGTAATATATTTGGGGGAAACTCATAGCAGAAGCCTCGATCACCAAAACCAACTCAAAATTATTCAAGAACTTTACCAGCGTAACCCGAAAATAGCGATCGCAATGGAAATGTTCCAGCGCCCCTATCAAGGTGTTGTCAATGATTATTTGGCAGGTAAACTAACAGAAGCACAACTGATTGAGAAAAGCGAGTACGAAAAACGCTGGGGTTTCCCTTGGGAAAATTACGCGCCCATCCTCCGCTTTGCCAAACAAAAACAACTGCCCGTCTTAGCCTTAAACACCCCTACAGAAATTACTCGCAAAGTTGCCCGTCAAGGATTAGAAAGCCTCACCCCCTCGGAACGGCAATTTATTCCTCCATTTGCAGAAATTCGCACCGATAACCAAGAATATCGCGAATTAGCACTCCAAGCCTTCCAACACCATCAAGATGCAGGGCATGGTAACAGCCCTAGTGCAGAACGCTTTTTCTTAGCACAAGTGCTATGGGATGAAACAATGGCAGAGGCGATCGCCAAGTTCGTTAAAGCAAATCCTAATCGCCAAGTGGTAGTGTTAGCTGGCGCTGGACATATTATCTACGGTTACGGTATTCCTAGTCGCGTGGAACGTCGGCTTGAAAATCAAAAGTTTACTCAGCGATCAGTTTTACTCAGCCCTTCTGAAGATGCGACAACGGGTAAAACTCCAAAAGTGGCAGATTTTATTTTGGATAAGACAAACCCTTTAGCTTTCTAATCATAGAAGATTCTTTGGGTGCTCAATCTCTGAATCAGTTGATGAACTGCACTAATAACTAACTCAGGCTGATCTAGCGGAACAAGATGCCCGCTATTTTCTGCAATTATATGTTGGTTATTTGACGATAATTTAGTCAAGTCTAATTGAAGCGATGACCACTTTTGGAATCTTTCGTCACTAATCTGTGGATCTTTAGCGCCTTGAATCAATACGATTAAAGGCAGTTCGCCTAGTGATATTACTGTTTGTAATTGCTCAAAGCTTTTTCCTATACTGGCACGTTCACTATATACGGTTGCCCAATAGTGGGGGCGATAACAGTAGGATTTGTAGGTGTCAAACAAAGCTTGTACTGCCGACGGATATTTTTGAGTTTCTTGCTTGATGTCCTTAAGCATTGGCAACAGGTTCAGTTCCCCGATTAATCGCAGCACACCAACTTGATTGGCAATTCTCATAACCTGATAAAGCCACAACTGCCTTTGAATGCGTCTCCACGCATCAGATGTCATCTGATTTTCATGAACAGAATCTACTAACACTAATCCGACTACATCTTTTGGATATTGACTGGCATACAGCCGCATATTGGCTCCACCCAACGAGTGTCCTACCAAAATATAAGGAGGCTCGATCCCAGCTTTATTCAGAAGTTTATGTAATTCATCAACGCTCTGCTGGCTGGTGCGCGGTGTTCTGAAATTGGGATCGCTCCAACCCAAACCCGCACGATCGTAGGTGCAGACACGAGTAAACTTGGCGATTTCAGATGGAACCAAGCCCCATGTAATTGAGGGAGCACCACCGCCAGCATCCATGACAACCGTTGGCGTACCCTGCCCGACACAGTTGAGATGTAAACGAAATCCTCCAATATCAACAAGTTCACCGTGTGGAGGATATCTACGTCGATCAATGGCTTCACTCACTGCTTGATAGACAATCCCCGCAAATAATCCGATTGTGGTAATGCCTAACCCAGTCACGATCAAATTTTCCGCGATCGTCATAGCAAAGTTTATGTGGCTGATACTGCTGCACTCAAGTTTATCTTTACTACCAATTAATTTTTGGAAAATTGTACGTTAAAGCAACAGAAGCGATCGCATCTTACTGAAAGCTTTGCCAGCCTAGCTTGAGAGCAACTAAGAAAATATTGAGGAGTGAGGACAATGGGAATTGGTTTTTACCGATGTCCGATACCCATTGCCCACTTAACCACTTCTACGGCGTTCCTACTGCCCCAGAATAAATCACACCTCGCTGCGTATCCATTGTCAAAATTGCTCCATCGCGAATCACCTGAGTTGCCTTTTTCACACCCACAATCACCGGCACGCCAAGACGCAAACCAATTACTGCTGCGTGACAAGTGAGACTTTCTTCTTCAGTAATAATACCGCCTGCTTTGCGAATTGCTTCCACAAAATCGGCATTAGTGCGAGGTGCAACCAGAATATCCCCAGGATTAAAGTTACTCGCATCCATGCCAGTGTGAGCTACTCTGGCTCTACCGCTAACAGAACCTTGTCCGAGTCCAATTCCTTGACCGAGTACTGCTGTTACGACTTCTACCTTGATTAAATCTGTCGAGCCGGAAATGCCTTGCAGAGTACCTGCCGTCATTACCACCAAATCTCCCTCACATACCAGCTGATTCTCCAAAGCAACATTAATAGCTGCTTGGAAAGTCTGACCGGTAGAAGGCAATTCCAATACTAGTAGCGGTTTGACTCCCCATACCAATTGTAGTTGTCTGGCGACATTCACATGGGGTGTAACAGCCAAAATCGGCGTGTGGGGACGAAACTTAGAAACATTGCGGGCAGTGGCTCCAGTTTGTGTCAAGCTCATAATAGCTGCTGCTCCCAACTGTTCGGAAATTTGCCCGACTGCTTGGCTAATAGCGTTGGGAATAGAACGTTTACTGTCTTTTGCCTGACTGGCGTTTGTATTTTGTGCTGCTTCCTGCTCGATTCTTTCGGCAATACGCGCCATAGTTGCTACAGCTTCTACCGGGAACTTGCCCACAGCCGTTTCATTGGAGAGCATGACAGCATCAGTGCCATCGATAATCGCATTGGCTACATCCGATACCTCGGCACGTGTGGGACGGGGGTTGTTAACCATACTATCCAACATTTGGGTGGCGGTGATAATTGGAATCCCCAAGCGATTGGCAGTGGCTATTAGCTGTTTTTGCAATATGGGTACATCTTCGGCTGGAAGTTCTACGCCTAAATCCCCTCTGGCAACCATAACGCCATCACACAAAGCCAAAATTGCTTCCATTTGTTCAATGGCTTCGTGTTTTTCAATTTTGGCAATGACTGGCACTTGCTTACCTGTGCTGGAAATAAGTTCTTTGATTTCGATGACGTCTTGCGGATTGCGAACAAAGGAAAGTGCTACCCAGTCTACACCTTGATCTAAACCGAACATGAGATCCTCACGATCTTTGTCGGTCATGGCTTTGACAGAAAGATATACTCCGGGAAAGTTCACACCTTTATTGTTAGAAAGTGTCCCACCGACAGTGACACGACAATGCAAATCGCCTTTGTCTCGGTTCACCTCCTCTACCTGCATTTCTACTCGTCCATCATCAAGAAGGATTTTTGCTCCGGTGGGAACTTCGTCTGCTAGATATTCGTAGGTAACGCAGCTAATATCCTGTGTGCCAACGACTGGACGATTTGTTAAGGTAAAGCGATCGCCACGAACTACCACTATCGATCCATTTTCAAATTTCCCCAAGCGAATTTTCGGCCCTTGCAAATCTTGGAGAATACCGACTGGTTGATTCAATTCAAAGGCTATTTGCCGAATTAAACGAATATTGCGTTGATGATCGGCATGAGAACCGTGAGAAAAGTTTAGCCGCAACGTGGTGGCACCAGCTTCAATAATTGCTTTGAGCATTTCTGGGCTACTGGTGGCAGGGCCGATCGTGGCGACAATTTTTGTCCGACGTACAGAATCTCTTAGTTGCATAGGGGCTGAAACTTAGGAGCTACTCAGGGAATTATCGTAATTTGAAAGTCTACCTGTTGTCTGTGCCTGCTGAATCAGTCATTTCAGCTGACTGTTGCTTGGCATGGAGGGAATGTTGTAAGGAGACTGGTTGTACAGGTATCTGTGAGGAGGGGATGAGGGACAAAATCGAAAAATTATGGAAGGGGCTTTAAACCCCTCCCAAATTTTGCAACATTTCCCAGTACCCAGTACTGAGTACCCAGTCCCCTTTACACATCCGATTAATCAACAAAAGCTTAGAGTCTCGTCTGGAATCATACCTTTAATTAGCCCCTGATATGCGAAGATAATCGATAAATCTTGCTATACAAAACTTCAAATCTCTATAATCTTTCAGAGCGGATTGTAATTTATCTAAGGATGCGATCAAGATTGAATTTGTTTATTTGCAGCTATCATCTTTTCAGTAGAGTAGTTCAGACAGTCACTGCTGTTCTATATTATTGGCTGGTGAAGTTAATCTACTGTAAAGTTCAAGCGCTTGGGATCCCTGCAACCACCCATGGGGAACTCTACACAGTTCAATGGGCAGCTCTTGACCAAGAACCAATTGCCAAGGAGGATAACTATGTAGGGAAAATCAAGCGCAGGCTAATCAGAATTGCTTCTGAGTCGTCCATTTTTCTTGATGGCAATACTTCCCTAAATCATTGACTCCAAAGAAGTCATTAATCGGTTTATCCCACTTTCAGGGAAGCTGCGACTCTCACTGTCAGCTGCCTTCTAGGGATTTTACGTGTCTACGCCCTCACATTAATTAATCACATTTGAGTAAGTAAGGAGTTTGCGATGCTCGTGTCGGAGGCACGGAAGCCACTGACAGTCCCCCCAAAAGAATTATTAGCGCCTCCTGGTGGATTGAATCCAACACTGCTGATGTTTTTGGCGGCTGTGGGAATCGTTGTGCTATCTTGCTTGGGTTACTGGGTTTGGCATTGGCCGCACTGGTTATCTTTTGTCATGAACATTATTGCTTTACATATTTCTGGTACGGTGATTCATGATGCCTGCCACCAAGCTGCTCATCGCAATAAGGTAATTAACGCGATGCTAGGACATGGTAGTGCTTTGATGCTGGTTTTTGCCTTTCCGGTGTTTACACGGGTGCATTTACAGCATCATGCTCATGTTAATGATCCAAAAGATGATCCAGATCACTTTGTTTCTACAGGCGGCCCATTATGGCTAATAGCGGTACGTTTTTTCTATCATGAAATATTTTTCTTTAAACGCCGCCTTTGGCGAAAATATGAGCTTCTAGAATGGTTGGCAAGCCGCTTGTTTGTAGTGGCAATTGTCTATCTTTCAGTGCAATACCACTTTTTGGGTTATGTTCTGAACTTTTGGTTCGTGCCTTCTGGCATAGTTGGTTTAACACTAGGGTTATTTTTTGACTACTTGCCCCATCGTCCTTTTGTAGAGCGCGATCGCTGGAAAAATGCCCGTGTCTACGCAAACCCCATTCTCAACATCCTCATTCTCGGACAGAATTACCACTTAATTCATCATTTGTGGCCTTCTATTCCTTGGTATAATTACCAACCCACATACTATCTCATGAAGCCTCTTCTAGATGAAAAAGGTAGTTACCAATCGTTAGGGTTGCTACAAAAGAAAGACTTTTTTGCTTTCATTTATGACATTTTTTTAGGAATTCGTTTTCATCATAAAAAAATAGAGGAAAGTTAAAAGCAGACAAGACAGGCTAATGGCTAATTTAAAGACATAAGTAGAAGGCAGTCCCAATGAAACAAGTTTCACAAGCCTTGCATGAAAAACCCCACCCCGTCCTGTCGGACACCCCTCTCCTTAGCAAGGAGAGGGGCAGGGGGTGAGGTGACTTTCAAGGCAGAGGGCAGAAGTTGAAAAGCTTTTTCTATCTACTTATTTACCGAAGCATCTGCCAATTAGCCATTAGCAATCTTCACTATCACAATTTAGCGATTGCCTTCATAATTTCTAGGTTTGGTTATAAAAGCTTGGGGCAGACTCCAATCAGGGCGCAATTGGGCAGCATGACGCAAATATGTATGATAAATTGGTTCGGAGGCTGGCAGGTAAGCGTGAATTAACAACCGGATACAACGCTCCAAACTGCCTTGAACATACATTTGTTGTACATCTAGCATGGCGACGCAATCCCAATTAGGACGTTGGCGGGCGATCGCAGCTGGAAAAATTGCATCTAAATCTCGTGTCACCGTAAAAGTAACGCTAATAATATTGGATGGATGCAGTTGGTTGCGTTTTTCCAGCTCATCCATTAATTCCATCACAGCTTCTCGCATCGCTTCCAGCGTATTTTCCGAGGCTGTTGTTGCACCGCGAATCGCCCGCATTCGCCACTCCACTAATCAATCCTCCTTAAGATTCAGTCATTAAGTCATTATTCATTAGTTTGGGACTGCTGAATATAGAAAAATGACAAATGACGATTTAAGGTCTATATAACCACAAAGGTAAACCACTGGTAGACATTTCAAATTCCAGCCAATCAATGCCACTGGCTAATCCAGACGAAACCTGACGAGTTCCTGGCAATAAACGACTTAACAGGGGTTTACGTTCTTCTAGCGTAAAGACTTGTGTCTTTTCTGGATCAAGACCGACAAGTTCTGCTGCCCATCGACGCGCGTCTTCTTCGGTTCCTAATCTGTCTACAATACCCAATTCTAAAGCCTGCTGACCAGTAAAAATCCGACCATCGGCGAAACTTTTTACAGCTTCTACTGCTAGGTTTCTGCCCTCAGCCACTGTTTGCACGAACTGTTGGTAACTAGTATCAATCAATTCTTGTAAGATATTTTGCTCCGGCTCAGTTAGTTCTCGATCAAAAGCCAAAATGTCTTTATAGGGGCCAGATTTAATTACCTTAAAGGAGACACCAATTTTTTCTAGCAAGCGTTCCAAGTTATTGCCACGCAAAATCACACCAATACTACCGGTAATCGTGCCAGGATTAGCCATGATGTGTTGGGCGCCCATACCAATGTATACACCCCCAGAAGCAGAAATATTGCCGAAACTAGCTATTATTTTGACTTTTTCACGCAAACGCTTCAAGGCACTGTATATTTCTTGAGAATCTCCTACTGTACCGCCAGGGCTATCAATACGTAACAGTAGAGCCGGAAACTTTTTCTCTTCTACAGTTTTCAGAGCTTCTAAAACTCGCTTGCGAGTTGCACTACCGATCGCACCAGTAATTTCAATTCGAGCAATTTGTTTGCGAAACTTAGGCTTAAAAGGCCAAATCATGGGCAGTTAAAAATACCTCTAAATTTGAATCTCAAAAAAACACTTATTAAACCTGCTCTTTTGTTCAAAAGAAAATAAACAGGTTTAACACTCATACGAATTGTAATTTAATTTTTACAACTTGCGAATGTCTTTTTTATATGCTAACTTCCCTGCCGCTCGAACTGCTTGATAGAATTCTAGAGTAAAAAGTCAATACTAAACTTGAGTTAAATTAATCAAAATATTTTAGATTACAAAACTACAATAAATAATATTTTAGCTTTGCAAATCCGATTCTAGACAAGGATTTGCAATATTTTTTGACTTTATATAAACTAAACTTCTTGATCACAAAAATCAACAATCGAATCTTAGCTTTCTACATACTTAAATTAATCTATCGTAAAATTTGACACCGATAGTAAGCATAAGTATCAAACAGTCCTCCAACAAAACCGCAGGTCAAACTAATCACAAATAGTCCTCTGAAGGCAGTGCCACTACCAAAAACAACGAGAAACTGCAATATATGAGTAGCGATCGCCTCTGTTACACTTTGTAAGCCAGGGACATAACCAATGAGCGACAAGCTTAACAGTATAGCGCCGACAAGAAACATAGGGGCGACGAAACTAAGAATAATCGTAAGCAGTAGCGAGCGGAGAAAGTTCGTCAAAATCGTCATAACAGGTTTGGCTCCGTGGTTCAAGAGGACAATAGCCGTTTACCTTTAGTTGTCATTTTCTACAATAAGTGCGATCGCTCCGTAGTGGGCGAGATTTCAAAAATCTTAAGTTTTCATTAAAATACCTACACATAATTTCTCAACAGAGTTGTCAAATCTGGTCAAAGCATAACTCTGCTTAAGCCCCGCAAAATCAGGCTTGACGGGAGTATTCACTGTGATGTTTAAAGTAGAAGTGCTATGGATCGAAATATTAATTTCTGAGATGAGATTTAACCTAAGTTAACCAGGAAGGAACTAGGGAACAGGGAATAGGGAGCAGGAGAGAGAACTACTAACCACTGTACGGGCGGGTTTAAAAGATAAATTGTCGATTTCAGCGAAATATCATCCATAAAATCCGCACGCCAGGTGCTACAACGCGCTTATCCCGCAAGGGCGCAATGGCTCCGCAACGCACTGGCTCCCCTACTAAACAATGACAAATGACTATTGACTATTCACTAAATTCGCTATTCTTAATGCAGTTACCGAGTTAGATAGTGAACATTGAACGAGACTATATCTAAATCTAGTTTGGGGAAATGGGGTCAGCGGTTGCTGGCAGCAGTATTTTTGGGTGGACAAGTATTAGTTCACCTCCTCAGAGGCAAAATCCATAGACGCAATACCTTAGAGCAAATGGCAGCAGTAGGGCCAGATTCACTATTTATTGCCCTTTTGACAGCCATTTTTGTGGGTGCGGTATTTACTATTCAAGTAGCGCGGGAATTTATCACTTTTGGTGCAGGAAATCTCGTGGGTGGAGTCCTAGCAGTTGCGCTGACACGAGAACTATCCCCTGTACTGACAGCAGTAATTATAGCAGGGCGTGTTGGTTCGGCATTTGCGGCAGAAATCGGCACAATGCGTGTTACAGAACAAATTGATGCCTTATTAATGTTAAAAACAGATCCTGTAGATTACTTAGTTATTCCCCGCGTCATTGCTTGCTTTTTAATGATGCCAGTTTTAACCCTTTTATCTTTGGTGACAGGGATGCTAGGGGGATTATTTATTTCTATTAATGTATACAATCTCTCAGATACACAGTTTTTAGACTCAGCCCGTAACTTTCTTAATACTTGGGATATCTTGAGTGCCATAATCAAAGGGTGTTGCTTTGGGGTCTTAATTGCTGTTATCGGTTGTAGTTGGGGGTTGACAACAACTGGAGGAGCTAAAGGCGTAGGACAGTCAACCACAACTGCTGTTGTGACAGCCTTACTGATTATATTTATTAGTAACTTCTTTCTCTCTTGGTTAATGTTTCAAGGAGCGGGAAGTGCTTTGCTACAAGGATTTTAAATAGGGGCTAGGGGAATAATTAATGACAAATGACCAATGACTAACTCCTAAAAGATGAAGAATGTCGAAGAATGTCTACTCACAAAACAGGAATTGAGACTGTGACTACTTCAAAAGCGCCATTATCAACATCAACTGTCGAACTTAAGCCTAGTTACAACATACCTGTAGTGTTAGCGATCGCAGCCATTCCACTGCTATTTTTGCAACCTTGGGTAGGCGGTGCGATCGCAATTTTGGGGTTATTTCTGCTGTTGCAGGCAGTAACAATACGACTGCAATTTACTGCTACAGATTTAGACATCTACAGAGGCGAAAATTTAATTAGGCGCTTTCCTTATTTGGAATGGCAAAACTGGCGTATTTTTTGGGATAAAATTCCCATCTTATTTTATTTCAAAGAAGTTAAAAGCATTCACTTTCTACCTATTATATTTGACCCTAACACCCTGAAAAACTGCTTAGAAGAACGTTGTCCGCGTATTGAGTCCGGAACAAAATAAACAGCAATTTTCATAAATACTTTCAATCTGCGCAAAGCTCAATCATGCGCTTACACAAGCATTAGTTAGCGTGTGTTCTACAGCAGTGATAGTCTATGATAGCAATGTGACAGTTGCAAAATTAGCTGTTACGTGTATCATCTCCTCGTAAAGGGATGAGCTTTCAGACTTACCACAAGTTTTGCAAAATCAAGACTAGAGACTTTTATAGCTCGTAAATTGTATATTTTCTGAAAGTTATTTAATTGTGTCATCGTCATTACACTATAGTTTATGAATCCAGAGGAATATCAAGCCCCACAACCAACAGAAGAGTCTGTAGTGCAAAAAGAAGAACAAAGCCTTACAAGCGATCTACAAGAGAACTCATCTGTTGAACCAGTGGCGGAAGCAGCACAAAATTCTACTCTTGACACAGAAGTAAAAGACGACTTCACTTCTGATTCGCCCCTTATAAATGCAGAAGCAACAAGCCTTACAGACGAGTCGAAGCAAGAGTTATCTGCTGATGATATTGCCGTACCAGAACAAGAGGCAACACTCACCCTGGAATCACAAGTTAACGCAGAAGATGATCAGCTAAAAGTAGTTCAAAGAATCGCCGAACTGCAACAACAGGAACAAGCTCTCAAACAAGAAATTGCCAGCTTGCAAGCACAAATGCAACAAACGCAAACAGCAATGGGGAAGCTAGTGCAAGAAGCGCTTGCTGGGCTAGAACAACGCAAACAAGCATTGCAACTTTCAATAGAACAGCTAGAACGACGTCAAGAACGTATTCGTAACGAGATGCGAACCACATTTGCAGGTGCTTCTCAAGACTTAGCTATTAGAGTACAGGGTTTTAAGGACTATCTCACAGGTAGTTTACAGGATTTGGCGGTAGCAGCAGAACAGTTGCAACTAGTGCCGAAGACTAAGCCAGAACCAGAAAAATCGACAGTCAAAGAGGTTAAAGCAGCAGAAACTGAGTTAGGAACACCTCAATTTGCCCAACAGCAGTTTCAAGACACTACCAAACAAATTCGCCGTCTAATAGATCAATATCGCAACAAACCAGATTATTATGGCCCACCTTGGCAATTGCGCCGTACCTTTGAACCAGTTCACGCTGAACGAGTTTCCGACTGGTTTTTTAACCAAGGAGGAAGGGGTGCTTTGCGAACAATGGGAAGCAGATTGCAGAATATACTGATTAGTTCAGCAGTGATCTCGATATTGCACAAATTATATGGCGATCGCGTTCGCACTTTAGTATTAGCGAATACGCCGGAACGCTTAGGAGAGTGGCGGCGAGGCTTACAGGATTGTTTGGGTATTGGTCGTCCAGATTTTGGCCCCGATCGCGGAGTAACATTATTTGAGACACCAGAAGCTTTAGCCCAAAAAGCTGATCGCTTGCAGAAATCTAAGCTACTGCCTTTGATTATCATTGACGATTCCGAAGAGCAAATTAGTCTGGCACTACTGCAATTTCCTTTATGGTTAGCCTTTGCCCCCGATCCGAAAATGATGAGAAGCTATGATGATGATTTTTAGATAATGGTTAATGGTTAATGGCAATTAACTACTAACGACTAACTACCAACTACTAACTACCTAAAAATATGGCTATTTGGTTCAGTTTGTGTGGGGCAATTTTGGTTTTAGCCTATCTGCTAGGCTCAACTCCTACAGGCTACACAGTAGTGAGGATATTAAAAGGTATTGATATTCGCGAAGTTGGCTCTGGTTCTACAGGCGCAACTAATGTGCTAAGAACTTTAGGTAAAGGCCCTGGAGCATTTGTTTTAGGGATTGATTGTCTAAAAGGAGTTTTAGTAATTTTCCTTGTTTACTGGTTGTTCAATTTTGCCCAGACTCAAAACTGGATTTCCTCAACAGTAAATCTGGAAATATGGCTATCTTGGATGGTAACTTTAGCGGGTTTGTCAGCAATACTGGGACACAGTAAATCCATTTTTTTAGGATTTAGTGGCGGTAAATCGGTTGCAACTAGTTTGGGCGTTTTATTGGCAATGAATTGGCAGGTGGCATTGGCAACAGTAGGAGTGTTTGCTGTCGTCGTCGCCATATCACGGATAGTTTCCTTGAGTTCAATTGCTGGTGCGATCGCTGTTTCTATTTTCATGGTAATTTTGCACCAACCACTACCCTACATCTTGTTTGGCATTATAGGTGGATTGTACGTAGTATGGCGACATAGTAGTAATATTGAGCGTTTAGTTGCTGGTACAGAGCCAAAATTAGGACAAAAATTAGAACCAGCAGAACCAGAACAAACTGCATAATCTCAGCGTTGTTTCTGGTGCCAAAGATAATACAAGTTGCTCGTGCTGAATCTATCCCAGATTTAACAAAATTAATTAAACATTCTTTAAGCTGTTCCCTTTACCCTGTAACCTGTTCCCCGATCTCCACCCGTAATTTTAATTTTGCCTAACCACTTATCTACCACTTGGATTGGGAAGCTGGTTGACATTTCCCATAGTGTTCCCGCTGATGTCATGGGTAAACACCTTGCCATCAGAGTTGATCACCACTATTCTATTGCCCATAATTAGAACCCATTTGTCTTGCGGCTGTGCTGCTACACTCGGAATTGCAAGCTGTTGGGCGTTCCCCGCATTGTTGCGGTTGATGTCGTGAACAAACACCCTGCTATTTTTATCTACATCAGCTAGGGGACAGAGTCCATCATCACGCATATCAGATAAAGCTCTGGCTTGATCCTGTTCACTGATTGCCTTCACATTGTCCCACCCTCTGTCATACCTCTTATAGTGTGCCGGGCTTGTGAAACCACAAAATGCGTTGTTTCCATTTGAGTAAATAACTAATCCATCTGGAAAACTATATACACCTTCTTTTAATATCCCCCGATCCGCTCTCGCCCATATGCTATTCTCTGGTTGCTCCGGTACTGCTACTGCTGGTAAGGGCGGTTCTGTTAGTATAAGATTCGCCTCATTACCTAGTTCCTCTACATTATTTTGAAAATTGTTATTGCTTAGATTGGGCTGAGTGGGAGTGCTTGCTATTTGTCCATACTCACTATTATTTTGTAGATTATTTTGAAAAGTGTTATTGCCTAGATTTAGCTGAGTGGGAGTGCTTGCTATTTGACCATTTTGACTGTTATTTTCTAGATTATTTTGAAAAGTATTATTGCCTAGATTTGGCTGAGTGGGAGTGCTTGCTATTTGACCATTTTGACTGTTATTTTCTAGATTATTTTGCAAGTTATTATTGCTTACATTTGATTGAGCTTGAGCGATCGCTATTTGACTGTTTTGACTATTGTTTTCAACGAAATTAGCCTGCAAATTTGGACGCGCCTTCTCCGTTACTACCACGCCACTTCTGCTGCCTCGAATCTGGTTATTGACTACTGAGGGGTTAGAAGAGCCACCGATCGCTAAACCGAAACCGTTTTTTTGAAATACATTTCCCCGGATTTCGCCTTTGGCTGTTCCAGTTACAGAAATTCCATTGGCATCGTTATTAATAAATTGATTGTTCTGGATTTTGGGATCGGCAGTGCCAGTGACAAAAACACCTTCTCGCTTGTTGTTGGCGAAGGTATTGTTACGAATAGTCGGATTGGCAGATTCTACCCAGATGCCAGTGCCGCGCGTATTTGGATTGGTAATAGTCACACCGATAACTTGACTATCTGGGGCAGCTAAGAGAGTGATATTTTGGCGGGCAAAGATACGGCTGAGATAGTCACCCCCACCAATGATCGCAATTCCCTGCCCCTGCTGGAATTCGTTACCTTTGAGAATGACTCCTGGTTTAAGTTTAATTGGAAAAGTTTCCCCAACCTGGTACTGTCCAGGGGCTAACTGAATGACTGTGCCAGATTCTGCTTGTTGCAAAGCATAGGTAATTGTCTTCAAAGGAGTCAACTGACTTTTGCCAGCATTAGGAGCGTCTGTGCCTTGCTGAGGGTTGACATACAAAATGCGTTGCTGTACAAATTCCACTGTCTGTGTAGTCGTCCCTTGATGTTCAACTGGTGGAGCGGCTTGAACTGTTAGGGGTAAAACACAAGAAAAAGCAACAGTGGCTACCAATACTCGATATCTGTACTGGATCATGACGACACCACCGATGGAGAGATGAATCTAAATTTAGATTAGAAAATAAATCAGTTAATAGTGATGTATTTTACAAATTTTATAATTATTCGTTTATGAAGTTCCAAATATTAAACTTTGAGTTCTAAACACGAAACTTCGAGTTCTGAGCTTGAAAATTTGACTTCTGAACTTGGAACTTCAAGCTTTGAGCTTCAACGCAGTGTCCTCCTCTATGTTCTCTGCGGTAAAAAATACTATATTTCCTTATCACACTCCTTCAAGTTGCAAAAAATTAACCCTTCCCGATACTTCTTTGGCAACAATTGTTAAGCGAAAGCAAGCGATCGCTCAACTCAAGCTTCAGCCCATAAATAGTTCAAGTCTCAAACACGATAAACAAAGGACTAGTCCAGACTTTAGCATCATCGATTTGACGACCGGAAATATAGATAGGCAGAAAACCGTATTGACTGTGCTGAGGTTCCAGTATAAAACTGTCACTGATATCTCTTGGCATTGGAGTTGCACTTATCCTTTCTACTGCGATGAAAAGCTCTGCTCCTCCTAGTTTTTGCCGAAGTATTCCGTGGTTAATTAGCTCTTTGCCAGTGAAATTCCAACTAAATTCTGGACAATGAATATACGGATTGCGTTGTAGTGGATTTCCGACTTTGATATAACTATCGATTTGCACCTCAAGTCGAAACTGAGCGTGGAGCAAATCAGAAACTTCCAGTTCAATTGCATCAGAATCTCCGTGGGTATCCGAGTGAAATTCTAATTGCAGTGGTCCATTTCGTCTTACATACTCCTCAGAATGTTCAAAACCATAAGCTTGATAGCGCTGAACTATTGTATTAGAAAATTCTAATACTCCACGCCATTCAGCCCAACGATAGCGGTCTTTAATTCGTGAGCCACCCCAGCGTAGACGAATTTTGTTTGGAGCATAACCTGCTTCAGCTTGAAGATTGCGATGCCATAGCAAACCATTATGAGTATATGCCGCAATTTCATCCCAACCATTTGTACCGAGCAATCGATAGTTAATTGTAACTGCTTCAGATGTAGTAAATTCATCTCCTTGAATATGTTCCCCCGACCACAACAAAGCAACAAGACGCTCACCAGTTGTTGCCCAGGTATGACGAAAACGCAAGGCGTGATTGATATCCGATTTGGTAAGCGAGGGGGCAATAATTCCTGTAACTCCACCATTGACACCAAAAACTGCTGTACCTGGAACCCCACCGCCACAACGTCCCCGATGTTCATCGCCATTAGCCGACACACCGACTTTATATCCACGACTGATGGCATCTTGATAAAACCAAGGAAAATGTCCCCAAGCAGAACCGATTTCTATAAGACGTTCTAGTTTGGGGTGATGCCAGTCTAAAATAGCACGCCGCCCGCCAATGTGAGGAATGAGTAGGTACTGCTCTGGATTGTGAATGTAGGCTGCGTAAAGCCGATCCACAGGCCAAGCTCCAGGTAGTAATTGCTTACCTTTCATGTCTTCATTCCACTCAAACGAGCGTACCTGTTTGCCCTGGCGATCATAAGGAAACAAGACTTCATTACCCAAGAAAATAACATTGCGATCGCCTCCCGCAGCTGAGTTACCACACCATTCTGTACCCGGATAGCAGAGAAACTCGCCCTCCTGCGTTACTTCTCGGCAGAGTTTCACGTCTTGCTGCCAGTGTTCCTCAGTAATATTGAAATCATTAGCTGTATAACCTAGAACGTCTAGCCCTGCAACATCCCGACCATAGGCAAAATTATACTCTGTACTATTTGTTCCAACAGTGTTGTTAGAGTGTACGTGGAGGTCGGCAAAAAATGCTCGTGGAAAGGCAATGTTACTTTCAGATGCGATCGGAGTTGGAGTGCTTTGCAGTTCAGTTCCTACTAAAGTAGCCTGAAGTATAATTTCTGCATTTGTATCTAGAGTAAATTTTGTTTTTGCTACTGCCCAACCTTGCTCTGGTAAATTAAGTAGCTGCTCTTGTAGAATTTTGCCTAAACTATAACTTGTTAAGTGCACCTTTCCTCCTAGTCCCCAGCAAGTGTTACCCCAAGCATCTTCTGCTCTTACCCGTACAGGGAAGCCAACGTTTGTCTTAACAAGTCGCGGAGTCACAATTGCCAGTTTGGCAGGTAATCCTGGCACAATATCAATCACCACATCACCGGGAATTTCAGCAAAGCGAGAAGTGCCAACCGGATCGATATAAGCCCGGAATCGGAAGCCTTGTTCCACAAAGGTTTGCACTCGCGTTCCCGGACTACCAGCGCGGCGATCGCCTAACCGAATCAAAATGTGGTCTCCTGGTTTGAGGTAACCATCTATGATGTCTACAATAATTGCCTTTTGATAAGGACGTTCATGCCCCTTCTGATCGAATCGGACTTTCAGTGACTGCACCGTTGCCGGACTTTCACCAACCAGAGGAGGACGAGCCTGGTATTCGGCAGAAATATAGTTAGCAGCCTTGGGATCTTCCGTTTGAAATAACGCCCAATCTGAGTAAAATTTAAACGTTACCTTCAACCAGGCACCATCGGCAATTCCAGAAGCACCAACTTCATAGTCCAAGAGAATTTCTTGCCAACTTCCAGCCTCAATCTGTCGGGTTGAACAGTGCAAACGACCCAGAAACGGTAAAGTGCTGACATATTCTAGATATCCTTGAGGATGAGTATATTCTCCCAGTGATTTATCAAGTATTTCTTCTGGCATATTTTTTAAATAAAGTAAATTTTAAAACTAAAATTAATTAAGTAAGACAATTCTCGAACTCTTACTCCTGCGCGTTCTCAATGTCTCCATGGTTTGATTATTAAGTGAATCGTGCGTAAGTACTGACTAAATCTGATTTAATCTCCTGATTGAGAGTATTGTGACAAAACGAACTTTCATTGTTTGTCCTTTGTTCGTAGCAATTCCTGTCCAACCAAACTTAAAAGTCCCATTACTGCTAGAAGCGATGCGCAGGCAAAGGCTGCAACAGTTTGGTATTCGGTATATACTTGTTCGACATGCAATGTCAAAGTGTTTGTTTGTCCGATCAGCTTGCCGGAGACAACCGAAACTGCGCCAAACTCTCCGATCGCCCTAGATGTACAGATCAGTACTCCGTAAAGCAAAGCCCAACGAATAGAAGGGAAAGTCACTCGCCAAAAAGTCTGCCAGGAATTTGCTCCCAACGTTTTAGCTGCTTCCTCCTCTTCCAGCCCCATATTTTGCAGTGCTGGTAATACCTCTCGCGCTACAAATGGGAAAGTTACAAACAAAGTCGTTAAAATCATCCCTGGCAGGGCAAAAATTACATCAATGTTGGCTGTTTCTAACCAGGAACCAAAGATACCTGCTGTGTGACTGAACAGAAGAATGAACATCAAACCTACAACAGTAGGTGAAATAGCTAATGGCAAGTCAATAATTCCTAGCAACAGCACCTTACCGGGAAACGAGTGTCGCGCCAAAATCCAAGCAAGCAATACTCCAAACCCGATATTAATAGGAAGTGAAACTAAAGCGATCGCCACAGTTAAAAAGATGGCATGACGTGCTTCGGGTGTCGTGACTCCAGCCCAATAAGCTTCAATACCATTAGCGAATGCTTGATAAAAGATATTTAGTAGGGGAAATACAACGGCGATCGCTAAGAAAGAAAGACCGAAAGTAATTAATAGATAGCGTCCCCAAGGCAGCGATTGTAAGGTTGCCTTAACTTGCTTGATAAAGAATTTCATTACGATCCAAAATACTTTTCGTCACTAACTGCAATCTTGTTTTTATCTGGCGATAAATATGCCGTATTAAAACTTAGTAGGAATGGAAATTTCATATCGCCGACTCCACCAATACAACAAATTAGTACATATCAAAATCACTAAAGAAAACATCAACAACACAATCGCCACAGCTGTTGCACCACTATAGTCATACTGTTCCAATCGACGGTAGATGTAGACTGAGCTAATCATTGTCTCAAAAGGAATATTGCCAGAAATCATCACTACTACACCGTACTCTCCGACAGCACGGGCAAAAGCAAGAGTAAACCCTGTCAAGATTGCAGGTAATAATTGGGGAAAAATAACTCTCCAAAATGTTTGCCAAGAGTTTGCTCCAAGACTGTGCGCTGCTTCCTCAACCTCCGGCTCAATCTCCATCAACACAGGTTGTACGGTTCTCACAACAAAAGGAAGGGTAACAAAGATCTTTGCAAAAACAACTCCGACTACAGATGAAGTCAAGTTAACCTGCTCAATACCAAGTTGCCGCAAGCAATTCCCTAAAAATGTTCCAGAGTCAAAGTACTGTCCAACTACTCCACCAGATCCGTATAGAGACACTAAAGCAATCCCGGCAACTACTGCTGGCATAGCAAAGGGCAAATCAACCAAACCGTCTGCGAGCTTTCGGCCAGGAAAGTTGTAACGTACTAAAATCCAGGCGAGTATGACTCCAAAAACGCTGTTAATTAGGGCAGCCAACAGCGCAGCAGAAAAAGAAAGTTTATATGCCTCTACAGCAACTGGAGCAGTAACAACTAGCCCCAATTCCTGCCAAGAGCTTTTAGAAGCTTGTAGAAAGATTGCTCCCAAAGGTAGCAGAATGATAAAACTAACATAGGTAAGGGCTAAACCTTGCAAAAGAGCCTGATGAAAGCGCTGTGTAGAGGGTGTTACAGAGATAGCTGACATTGCAATTATCGAGTTCGGGTTGCTTGGGCAGAATCAAATAACGCTCCATCGGCAAAAAGCTTTTGGTTAACCTGTTTCCAACCACCAAAATCTGCAATTTTATAAAGAGTCTTTACAGACTTGTAAAGTTTGGCATATTTTTGATATGCCTGTTGCTCAATGGGACGATAGCCTGATTGAGCATAGATTTCCTGACCTTTGGGTGAAAACAAAAACTTAGTAAATGCTTCTGCAACTTCGCGGGTTCCCTTTTTATCTACAATCTTGTCAACGACAGTGACTGGAAAATCAACCTGAATATTAGTCGTCGGCACAATGTAGGGATAATCTTCAGGAATGGAGTTATTAGTGAAGATAATCTCGTTTTCAAATGTGATTAATACATCTCCAATTTTGTTTTTTACAAATGCATCCGTTGCCTCTCGCCCACTGCTCACCAATGTCTTAATATTCTTCACAAAGCCTTTGAGAAAATCATCAGCCGCCTGCTCTCCTTGAGACTTGAGAACAGAACCATACCCTGCTAAGATACCCCACCGAGCGTTACCAGAAGTTTGTGGATTAATCGCCACAATAGACAGATTTTCGCGAGCTAAATCCCTCCAATCTCGAATTTGCATGGGATTTCCAGGTCTTGTTACTAAAACCATAACCGTGTTAGCAGGGGAAGCTTGATTGGGCAATCGTTGGCTCCACTGTTGACTCACAAAATCCTTTTCCACTAAAGGATCAATGTTGCTCTGCAGATTTTGAACCAGGATGTCAGCTTGCAAACCACCCAGGATTGCTCTAGTTTGTGCTCCAGATGCACCATAGGATTCCTTAAAGATCGCATCTTGACCTGTTTTCGCCTTCCACTCTTGTTGAAATGCCGGAATGATTTTGGAGAAAAGCGATTTAGCCACTCCATAACCAACCAATGTTAGTTCCACTGACTTTGATTTTTGTACATTAGTAACTGCTTGGGTTTGACTCGTTGATGCTTCGTTTTGAGTGGAATTTTGTGTCTGAGTACAGGCAGGTATTAACAATCCTGCCGTAAATAGTAAGGCGCGTAATGCAGAACGCCTCTTCATAGTTAGCTCCCAATCTTTAAATTAAAAAACAGAAGGTTGATTTAGCAATTTCACCACAGGCTAGGAAAAATACTCCTAAAATTTGATAGATAAACCGCAGTTAAAATCATACCAATTTCCCCTGTCTTTGCAAAATATCCAACAGACCTTTCAACAAATTGCAGTGAGAATTCTCTTGCGAGGACTTTTATACGGCAAAACCAGTCTGCTTAAGTCGGGAACCATGCACAGCATTTCCTCCTGAAGAGTCCGCTGATTGATTACAACGCGGCTAGTTAGCCAATACCCAGTCCCTATAAATTAGGAGAGCATAGAAACATGAAAGTTAATGTTTCCTTCGGCAGACATCGTAGCCCATACTAGCTCGGTATAGTTGGAGGAAATAAAATGATTTTGCGATTAAACCCCTGCCTGTTAATACGCTTCCATAGAAGCCTGCCGTAAGATACTAAAGTTGATAATCTACGACAACAAATCTACCTGTGGTTAAACAAGAAGAGAACGCCCTCCCCCTATATAAAACACCTCTATATTTCCTTGCCCAAGAACTAAAAGCACGGCTTACCAGCTTTGGTGGTTGGGAAATGCCCGTACAATTTAGCGGTATTACCAACGAACATGAGGCAGTAAGAAATGCTGCTGGAATGTTCGATATTTCCCATATGGGTAAATTTACCTTTCAAGGGAAAAACTTGATTACCAAACTTCAGTATTTAGTTCCTTCCGACTTAAGTAGATTACAACCTGGTCAAGCTCAATACACAGTCTTGTTAAATCCAGAAGGCGGTATTATTGACGACATTATTTTCTACTACCAGGGCGAAAATTCTTCTGGCGAACAACAGGGAGTGATAATTGTCAATGCTGCCACTACTAGCAAAGACAAAGCATGGTTATTACAGCATATTGATGCCAACGAATTAAATTTTCAAGACCTTTCTAAAGGAAAAATCTTAATTGCCGTCCAAGGGCCAAAAGCTGTTGAATACCTTCAGCCCTTTGTGCAATCAGATTTGAGCCAGGTTAAAGCATTTGGTCACTTAGAAGCACCTGTATTAGGCAAAACCGCTTTCCTTGCCCGTACTGGTTACACCGGAGAAGATGGATTTGAAGTTATGTTAGATCCAGAAGAGGGTGTCAAGTTATGGCGTAGTCTTGTTGATGCTGGTGTTATCCCTTGCGGATTGGGTGCCAGAGATACTCTCCGGCTAGAAGCAGCAATGGCACTTTATGGACAAGATATCGATGACACCACCACCCCCTTAGAAGCTGGTTTGGGTTGGCTAGTGCATCTTGATACCAAAGGTGATTTTATTGGGCGTCCGATATTAGAACGGCAAAAAACTGCTGGAGTACAGCGCCGACTCGTAGGCATACAGATGCAAGGGCGTAACATTGCCCGTCACGGCTACCAAGTACTTTCAGCAGGTACTGTAGTAGGAGAAGTTACTAGTGGTACACTATCTCCTACGCTCGGTTATCCGATCGCTCTAGCCTATGTTCCCACCCAGTTAGCAACTGTTGGTCAGCAGCTAGAAGTGGAAATTCGCGGTAAAACTTACCCGGCGGTAGTGGTTAAAAAACCTTTTTACCGTTCAAAAGCTCGCGTTGCAAACAGCTAATAATGTCTTTACCATTAGCCATTAGCTAAACCATTAACCATCTTGATTTTTGCCATTGTGGAAAAGGAAGCAATATGTCTTTGGAATATCCTGGAGATTTAAAGTACTTAGATACCCATGAATACGTGCGTTTAGAGGGGGAAATCGCTACAATTGGCATTACCGCCTTTGCTGTCGATCAATTAGGAGATATTGTATTTTTAGAATTGCCAGAAGTTGGTGATGCGATTACTAAAGGAGAAACTTTTGGCACCGTTGAATCAGTAAAAGCTGTTGAAGACTTAAACTCACCAATTACTGGTACTGTTATAGACCGTAATGAACCCCTGCTAGATGCTCCCGAACAAGTTGCAGACGATCCCTACGGTGAAGGATGGTTTATTAAAGTGCGGGTTAACGATCCTGGTGAAATTGATGACGCATTAACCGCAGATGAGTATAGCGCCCAAGTAGAAGGGTAGTCGGGAAGTAGTGGGAGATGGAGGAGATGGGGAAGATAGGGAGAGGGGGAGACAAGGGGACAAGGGGAGTAATTGTACAGACGCGATAAATCGCGTCTGTGCTAACCAATGACCAATGACTAACCACTCTCAAGAAAAATTTTATTAATTTTACATAAACTGAGAGTTTTGCTCCACGCCTCCAATATACTTATTGCAAAATATGAAATAGTAACGTCTGGAGAAGCTCTTTGTGGTAATATCCGCTCCTCGTCCTCAGTCAGGCGATCGCAAAACGCCGGGCGAAGACAATCAGAAGTCAAGTGATTTTCAGCAGCGACACATCGGCCCGAATGCCAATGAGATCCAGCAAATGCTTGCGGAAATGGGTTTTTCTTCCTTAGATGCCCTGATTGAAAAAACAGTACCGCAGTCGATTCGGTTATCTCGTCGATTAGATTTGCCAGCAGCACTTAGTGAGTACGCAGCACTTGCAAAGTTAAAAGAAATAGCTTTAAAAAACCGAATCTTTCGCTCGTTTATCGGTATGGGATATTACGACAGTATTACCCCACCAGTAATTGGGCGTAATATTCTAGAAAACCCTGGTTGGTATACTGCTTACACTCCCTACCAGCCAGAAATTGCCCAAGGGCGACTGGAAGCGCTATTGAATTTCCAAACAATGATTATAGACCTGACAGGTTTGGAAATTGCTAACGCTTCATTGTTGGATGAAGCTACGGCTGCGGCAGAAGCTATGAGCATGAGCTATGGTTTTTGCAAGAACAAGGCCAATACCTACTTTGTATCCCAAGACTGCCATCCCCAAACTATCGATGTCCTACAAACACGAGCCAAGCCTTTAGGGATAAATATTATAGTCGGCGATCATCAAACCTTTGATTTTTCAGAACCGATTTTTGGGGCAATTGTGCAATATCCTGCCAGTGATGGCACGATTTACGACTACCGCGCTTTTGTAGAAAAAGCCCATGCTGTGGGGGCATTGGTAACGGTAGCAGCAGATCCCTTAAGCTTGGCACTGTTGACACCTCCTGGTGAATTTGGGGCTGATATCGCCGTCGGCAGTACTCAACGCTTCGGTATTCCCTTGGGCTATGGTGGCCCTCATGCGGCTTATTTTGCTACTAAAGAAGAATACAAGCGACAAGTTCCAGGACGAATTGTAGGTATATCGAAAGATGCTCAAGGTAAACCTGCATTACGTCTAGCTTTGCAAACCCGTGAACAGCACATCCGCCGCGAAAAAGCAACTAGCAATATTTGTACGGCACAGGTGTTGCTAGCGGTGATGGCAAGTATGTATGCTGTCTATCACGGCCCCGATGGACTCAAAAGAATTGCCGAGAATATTCATACACTAACTGTAATTTTGGCAGAAGGACTGAAACTTCTGGGTTATAAGATTAGTTCCGAATATTTCTTTGATACTTTACGGGTAGAATTAGGAACACGCAGTTTAAAAGATATTCTTGCAGCTTGCGAACAAAAGAAAATTAACCTGCGAGTTTTTGATGAAACTGCTGTAGGCATTTCACTGGACGAAACTACGACAATTGCGGATGTAAAAGACCTACTAGCAATTTTTGCAGGCAAGGATGAATTACCTTTTAGTTTAGAAGAATTATCCCCCAATCCTGTCTCTGCCAATCTTTCCCGCACCAGTAGTTACCTCACCCATCCCATTTTCAATCGCTATCACTCAGAAACTGAGTTGTTACGCTACTTACACAGGCTAGAAACTAAAGACTTGTCGCTCACTACATCGATGATTCCTTTGGGTTCATGTACGATGAAGTTGAACGCGACGGCAGAGATGATACCCGTAAGTTGGGCAGAATTCGCTAAGATTCATCCCTTTGCCCCCCAGTCGCAAACCCAAGGTTATCAAATTCTGTTCCAGCAGCTTGAAGAATGGTTGGCGGAAATTACTGGCTTTGCTGGAATTTCCCTGCAACCCAATGCTGGCTCTCAAGGTGAATATGCTGGACTTTTAGTCATTCGTCGATATCACGAAAGTCGTGGTGAAAAACACCGCAATGTTTGTCTGATTCCTACATCTGCCCACGGGACAAACCCAGCTAGTGCGGTGATGTGCGGAATGAAGGTAGTAGCTGTTGCCTGCGACGACCAAGGTAATATTGACTTAAACGATTTAAAGGCGAAAGCACAAAAGCACAGTCAAGAACTCGCTGCTTTGATGGTGACTTATCCTTCAACACACGGTGTGTTTGAGGAACAAATTCAAGAAATTTGTGCTGTTGTTCATGCCCACGGCGGACAAGTTTACATGGATGGGGCGAATATGAACGCCCAAGTGGGGCTGTGCCGTCCAGGAGATATTGGCGCAGATGTCTGTCATTTGAACTTGCACAAAACTTTCTGTATCCCTCATGGTGGGGGTGGCCCTGGTATGGGGCCAATTGGCGTTGCCAAGCATCTTGTGCCTTTTGTTCCCGGCAACCCCGTTGTCAAAATGGGAGGTGAGCAAAGCATTGGAGCTGTTTCAGCCGCACCTTGGGGTAGTGCCAGCATCCTGGTAATCTCTTGGATGTACATCGCGATGATGGGTGCTACGGGTTTGACGGAAGCAACGAAAGTAGCAATTCTCAATGCTAATTACATCGCCAAGCGACTTGAGACGTACTATCCAGTTTTGTACCAAGGTAAAAATGGGTTTGTCGCCCATGAGTGCATTTTAGATTTGCGATCGCTCAAAAAATCTGCGGCTATCGAAATTGATGATGTTGCCAAGCGTCTAATGGACTACGGCTTCCACGCACCGACGGTTTCTTGGCCTGTAGCAGGTACAATTATGGTCGAACCCACTGAAAGCGAATCGAAAGAAGAATTGGATCGTTTTTGCGATGCAATGATTGCTATTCGTCAAGAAATTGCCGAGATTGAATCTGGCAAAGCAGATATCCAAAATAATGTTCTCAAGAATGCACCCCACACTGCTGAAAGTTTAATCACGGGCGAGTGGAATCATCCTTACTCCCGCGAACAAGCTGCTTACCCCGCACCTTGGACGCGCGAACACAAGTTCTGGCCTGCTGTCGGTCGCATTGATGCTGCCTTTGGCGATCGGAATTTTGTTTGTTCTTGTCTGTCAATGGACGCTTATTCGCAATAGAATCTCACCCCTAACCCCTCTCCAAACTCCTGGAGAGGGGAAAATACTGTGATTAGATGCAAATATGTTCTAGTTTTTACTTGGTGAGAAAGGCGATCGCAAGTTATTAGGACTTACGCAGTGATACACGGGAAAAAACCACAAAGAGCACAAAGTACACAAAGGTAAGGGGGTTGCATAAAAATTTGGCGTAAGTCCTGGTTATAACTGGGTTTCCTCCTGGTTAAATTTCTGCTACAGCCCGTTCAATCAAACGACGTGCTAGGGTTTGAATACCAGTATGTCTGTAGTATTTGACACTCACATCTAAAAATGCACCCAAGTAATCTAATTTGTCTTTTGAGAACTGAACAAAGTTTGAAAGGTTGTCAACTACTTTAGTTTGAGTCAATTGCTTGGAAGATACAAAGTTGTCCATCCAACTTTTAGTAGAATCGAAGCTTTCGGTAATAAATCCTAGTTGCCCAGCAGCATTCTCGCCTGGAATTAAGTCTCTGACTCCCTTAAAGGTTTGATTGTGTTCTAGATCAGACGGACTCATTCCTTTCAATACAGATAATGCTTGATCTGTAAAGCCTGCACCTAAGGGGATTAAGCCGTCAAAGGAAACCAAAGCTGTCATTCGGATTAAGGATTCACCACTATAATCTTTTAGAGCAGCCAAGAAATCACCAATGCTATCGCCTGGAATGCCGTTGATTTGGCAAAAGGCTACCAGTTCTGTCACCAATTTAACGCATAAGTCAATACTTTGCGCTCGCTCTGGTTTGGGAGTAAGGTTCTTCAGAAATCCCAAAAACGTATCTTGCCCAATTCGGTTCATCAGGGCGGCTGTACCCAGAAAACCTGAGGCAGAATCAACAGTCTCATACAGCCACAGAGCACGTTGATAACCTTGGGATTTGTCATTGAATAGGGTAACTGCACGTTCACCAATTTGTTGAATTAGTGCTTCGTCTGTTTCTCCAGTCACGACACGAATTGTATTGACAAAGCCAACTAGATTGTTCCACTGTCCGGGAACGACAAAATCCAAGGAATTCAATGCTGCTACAGTTAGTCCCCCCTTAGGTAACTCATCAACCAACTCATATATCGGTTTGCTCATATTAGACTCCGGCTCTGAAATTGTGGAAGACTCAGTAAGTCAAAAAATTCTGCTTTGAAACACTTAACATTTAGGTAGCTGGTTGAGGAGACAAAACACGTGGAAGCTTGGGTGCTGAATTAGAGTTTACGGGGATTTTCAAGGATTGAGGAACGTTTGAAGATGCAGTAGTAGACTCTAGCTTTGCTAGTCCTCTCAAGTCAAATTTCTGCAACCAAGCAACTCGATCATCTCTAGTAAAAGATGGATCGCGAGAAAGCACTTTAACTTGATAGCGATCGCTTATCAAAAGTCCTGTGGCTGTATTTCCTTGATCGATGATTGGGTAATTAGCAAGTACTTCAGTGCTGTTTTTGTATTTGGCTGCGGCGGCAGGAACACTGAGTGTATCGCTAATTGACAGCATGGCAACTGTCTTACCGTCTTTATTCACTTTGTATTCAGCAAAGCCCTTTTTCTCTTGAGCAGGAATAACATTATAAGTTCCTGTTGAGCCGGGGAAAAATTTGTTAAAGGTAGAGCCTTGTTCTGCTGTTTTCACAACAGCTGGAGGTGCGCCTCTACGAGTTGTTTCCTTTTGAATCTGGGAGTAGCGAGATGGTGGGTTGGAGGCACAAGCAGTGACAAATAAAAGCAGGCAAAAGAACGTAAGGATAAATATCCTCAGCCAGCGAGCGGAAATCATTTTTTATCCTCAAAATAGAGCAAAATATCTCGCAATCAAGAAAATAGGCAAACTATAAATTAGAAGTTTGCGTGAACTTAGACTTTACAAAAGCATCAGCAAAGTTATTAGACACTAAGTACCGCTTTGAGTTTTGTCAGAGTGGCTGCTTCTTGGGGACTTACTCTGGGGTTACCAGTACCGAACAGTCCACTCCCAGCAGCGTTAGCAACTGCATCAGCACAAGAGTAGATAAATTCTTTGAATTCGCTAATTTCCTCTGGCGTGGCTTTCCCATTCACAACTTCTACAGCAGTGTTTACAGCAGCAATTGCCTTATCCGTCACCATCCCAGATTGAATTTCTTCTGGCTTAATGTCAGGCTTTGTGACTTTGAAGGCATTACTTCTGAGCACTTCTTCAGCAAAGGCAGATTGAATAATTGAATTGTTAGGATATTTCTTGGCAGCTCCAGCAATTTCTTTAGACATCGCAGCTGCCTCGATCGCTGTTGACACAATACCCATATCAGCCATAGCAACTGCCATACCAACCATCATGGGTGCTTCAGCAATTTTACTTAATTCATTCGCAGTGTAATTTGTAGCCATTTTTCTACTCCTATTAGGTAAAAACTAATCCTAAACTGGGCATTTAGTGTGTATATTGAGCATTGGTTTCAACGTATTGCAAAGGAATCCAGCCCCCATCTGCAAGTTCCGCCCAATTGTTGTTGTAACGACCAGACAAAATGACTCGCTGACCATTGCGCAGATTACCAGTAATTCGGTAAGTAGTACCCGGCCCAGAATGAATTTCCAGGCGATCGCTCCTGATTCTGATGATTCCTTCAGAGCGACGATCTTGGTCTTTGCGAGTGTAGCGATCGTATTTATCAGAACCTCGACTTCTTGTCCACAACCACAGCAATCCCAGTCCAACTAGCGGCAAGACTAATCCTAATAACCAAGGATTAATTAATGGTTGATATTTATACGTAGTACTATTAGTATCCTCATATACACTTGTGCCACTAGCTTTGTTGTAGTTACACGTTAATTTGTATTGTTGTCCATTCTGAGTTAAATTCAGGACAACCCTCACAGTATCCGCATTTGCAGATTCAACGCTCACAACATTCTCAAGGCTAAATCCCTTAGCTCTGGCTTGCTCGACGCATGCATCTTGAGCACGAATAGCTACGTTTGCAGGAAGTTTAGATTGTGCATGAGTTGGGGAGGAGGTTAACCAAGCTATAGCTGCAATAGTGAAGGCTACGGAACTTGATACCTTGATAGAAGATTTCCAAGTTTTCATGTTTTTTACTCTAAATTTAATCAGCACGAAACGGTTGCTGGGTACAAAAGCAGAACAATAGTTATGCAAAAATTTGACAATGCAATTACTATTGCAATCTCACCTTTGCTAAAAGTTCACTGCCGCATCTAATAATCAATGCCCTAGATTACTATTCGCGTTACCAGCGCCTTTGTGAATCACCCGGATCGCCGTAGGGATCTTCGCTAGCTGGATGGATATTGCCATATTGTCCGTAATCTGCTGGATCACCGTAGGGATCTTCGCTAGCTGGACGGATGTTGCCATATTGTCCGTAATCTGCTGGATCGCCATAGGGATCTTCGCTAGCTGGACGGATGTTACCGTACTGCCCTTGGGATCTACCTCCTTCCATCAACTTCTTGACAGCCAGAGCGGCGATACCAGCCATTGCCCCCTTTAGTAGAGGATTAAAGGCATTACCACCGCTCATAGAACCAAGTAGATCTGGTTGTCGTTGGTGAAGACGACCTGTTGCCCTGGCAAGATAATTAGAATCCTGCAGTCGGTCATCTATTCCATCTTGATTTTTGTCAATAAAGTCAAGATTCTGCTGCCGCGTCTGCTCTCGAAGATACTGACCCAACTGCATCCGCTCTTGCGGTGACATACGGTTAAAAGCCTCTTGAGCAGACTCTTGATAGATATAGTCAGGTAATTGCCGGGATACTTGCCGATAGCGGTTTATAACTTCCTCATCTGAGTATCCTTCATGAGGCAAACCCTGCTCATATCGATGAATAAAATCATCGTAGTCATTCTCTGCTCCTTGGCCACCACCAAGTATGGTTTGTAAAAAATTCATTCAAACCTCCTTGAATTAAGTTGAATAAAAGATTACTGCACTTGTTCTTTTACAGCGATGAGCCTGGCTGCAAGTCAGTTAAGTCACGACCTGTAGGTCTACCGTTATAACCCTGAAAGTCACGATATTGGCGTGCTTCAGCTTCTGGTACTCGAATTCCTTCTGGAGGTGGCGTTACCCAATGTGCTCGCCCCTGGGCATCACGATAGTATACGCGCCCATTTTTCGACAGGTAGTACTTTCCTTGCGGCCCTTGGTTTTGGGAATTTTTATGCTTGTTGTACAGGTAGTAAAGTGCAGCAGCACCAGCTAAAATAGCTACTTTCTGAGTATTCGATAGTCCCTTCTTGGTTTGAGATCGTTGGACGGGGGGAGGAGGAGAAACTCTGCCACCACGTATATCCTCAACAGGAGGCGGCGGCGTAGCAGTTTGCGAGCTACCACAACCAGTAAAAAGCGAGAGCGTTAGTAATCCTGTCAATAACAGTGATACTGGAGATGACGCTCTTTTTCCTTTCGGGTATATGATGTTCATCTAAAATCTCTTCTTCGCCTTAATTACAAGAGAGCGCATTTCGGCTTGGTAGAGAAAATTGTGCCGTCATCAGCTATGCATATAAGCTAAAAAATGTTTTATCCAATTGTGACTTGGTTAGTATCAACACCTGTTGCACCATTAACTTTCTGAGCAACAGAAACCATTTGAGACAAAATTTGCTGATTAGAAACTTTCCCTTTTAAGACCACGGTACTACCTGTTTGAGCAACGTATAAAGTGTCAATATCAGTTAAAGAGGGATCTTCATCAAATGCTAAAGCAACTCGCTTTGCTAATCCACTTTGGTCATATTCTCCATTTAACCCCATACGTTCTGGAGGAATAGATTCAGTAGAAGATTGAGCTGGACTAGGATTTACTTGTGCCTTTTGAGGTTTTTCTTGTCCAAAAAGTCTTTTTAACCAACCCATAGTTGCTTGCGCTCCATAAAAAGTGAAAAAGGTTAGACTTAAAAAAATAAACTGCTATGGCAAAATGTTAGACTCATCATGATTTGACAAGCCGAAACTGTTTAGAAATGAAGCTTTATTACTTAGGAAAATCCTTCAGAATAATACAATTTAACTTTTATCCTTTTAACTACCAAAAGGAATAATTTCTATAAATAGAATAATTTAATTAATTCTTATTTGAATCAAATACTATTTAAGTTTTTAAATGATAAGTTAGAACAAAAATAATTAAAAATAAATGTGTTTAACTCAAATGAAATTGCTATATTTTAGCTATATTTTAAATATACAAATATTATAAAGTTATATATTCTTAACTTATATAAGTTTTATATAAGAAGTCTGAAATATACTTGAAACAAATTATTTAGAACTAAATACAATACTATTAGTTCAGGAGTATCTTTTATAGGAGTGGCAGCAAGAGAATAAAAAATAGACTGATTTGAAATTTTATCAAGCTATTATTAGCTAGTTAATATAACCCTTGTTACCAAGTTCAATCTAGTAATGAAAACTAAAGCCTCTAGATTGTTGAATGAGTGATACAAGATATCAGTCAAACTAAAACCGTATAAATTAATTAAGATGCGATCGCATAAAATTAACTATTTATCTTTCTTCAATATTTACTATTCTCAATAGTAATAATATATGTGATATTTATATATTTTTAATATGTATTTTTCAAAAATTAAATTATTGCTGCGATTGGCTTTTTGCTATTGCTTCTAATTCTTGCTGTAACGACAAAGGTTGATAACCTAATTCAAAAGCTTTAGAGCTATCTAAAGAAACATCACTCGGTCTTGGAGCGGCCATTTTTACATCTTTTTGATAACCAGCTTTCAGTCCAGCCAAGGGAAGCTGAAATACTTCAACTAGTAGACGTCCAAAATCATAACGAGAAATTCTTTCTTTTCCTCCTAGATGAATCAGCCCATTAACTTTTTCTAATGCTAATAATAATCCTTTTGCCGCAGTTGTACCACTGACAGGTGTACGAAATTCATCTATAAATAAATTTAATTCTTTTCCTTGTTGCAGAGTTTGTATGAATGGTTGCATAAAGCTGGTGGCGGTAGGTGTTGCTGCGCCAAACATTAAGGGCATTCGACACACAGCAGCTTTGGGATAACGTACTAACATTTCCTGTTCAGCTATAACTTTTTGCTCACCATATAAATTGACAGGAGATACGGAATCAGTTTCTTTATAGGGAGCATTTAAGCCGTCAAAAACTAAGTCAGTGGAAGTAAAAACACAAGGAATTAAATAGTCTGCACACAACCCTGCAATATTACCAGAAGCCGTGACATTAATCGCATGGGATTGTTTAGGATAACTTTGACAGTAATTTGGTTGTGATAGAGCGGCTGTATGAATTACTGCTTGTGGCTGAATTTCACTAAATATCTGTTTAAGTTCTTGAAAGTTAGTCAAGTTAACTTTCAGCATATTTACATTGGGAATTTCTATAGGATGAGAAAAATATGTTCCATAAACTTCCCAATTTTGCTTTGCTAGTTGACAAAGATGCCAACCTAAAAATCCGCTAGCTCCGGTGATTAAGAGTTTTTGCATATCATTGGTTTCAGGATTTCACGGCAAAAAACTTCCATGATCACCAGATATATTAGCGGTAAATATAGCTTGATTACACTGTATTATTTATATTTTTTGATAACCATCTTTCAAAAAAACGATAAGAATCCAGAATACTCAGAGATAATGCTGGATTTTGACTCATTTTATTCAATTAATTCTTGAAAGCGCTCCTCGCCACGGACTTTATTAAAGTCTGGATCTGTTTTTGCTAATTTTTCGTATTTGTTAGGAACTAGCTTGATTGCCTTTTGCAAGTTCTCAACTGCTAACTCCACGTTATTCTGTAAGGCATACGTGCAAGCTTTATTGTAGTATGCCAAATCTTTGTTAGGTTTAATAGCGATCGCTTTGTCATATGACGCTATTGCTTCTTGGTAGCGCTGCAATTTTGTCAGTGCAATTCCTCGGTTAATCCAAGCTTCATACTTGTCAGGCTTGAGAGCGATCGCTTTGTCGTATGAGGCGATTGCTTCTTGGTAGCGCTGCAATTTACTGAGGATATTGCCCCGGTTATACCAGGCTTCATCTCTATTAGGTTTAATGGCGATCGCTTTGTCGTATGAGGCAATTGCTTCTTGGTAGCGTTCCAGAGCTGTTAAAGCATTGCCTCGATTAATCCAAGCTTCTACAAGTTGGGGTTTAATGGCTAGCGCTTTGTCAAAAGTTAATGTAGCTTCAACGTAGCGATGAGAATTTAATAAATTATTACCTTCGTTATAAAAATATTCTGCTTCTTTTGCAGTCTGTGCTTCTGAGATGAACTGAGCTACATTGATTTCTTGTACAGCTTGCTTGTTATCTTTATCAGCTGAGTTTGCTAAACCACCGCAGCCCGAAATCAATAAAGTGATGCAGCTAGAGGCAAAAAACCAACGCCAACAGATCATGCTTTACTAAACTCACTCTCTCATGCTTACAAGTCCTAGTTTTAAGTATTGTAAAACAATATTCACTTTTTTATCAATTAGCTTAGATTAATCATTGTAATCATCTATAAATATCTTTTGCAGAATAAAAATATTCGTTGAATTATATCACATTATTCTTTTATAAAAAAAATTATAATTGTTACTTGTTAGCTTTTTTATAAGGTAATTTTGAGAAGAATATAGCAAATATACTGGCTTTATTATGTTAATAAAGTATATAACTTAAATAAAAAGAATATCCGTATTGAATAAATAATATTTAATTGAGTATTAGCTCTTTTTTGTCAAAACTGTGTATTGAATTAGCAATTTGAGGTAAAAATTAGTAGGGTGTTTCCGAGTCTGCTCGGCAAGGAGTTGATCTGTGGGTGTCTTTGCTCCTACAACTCGCTATGAAGTTATTGCTTCTAATTTGCGACAGCTAAGATAAAACAGCTGTCGATTAGAGAATGCTGGTGCCAAAATATAACCATGTCAATTGATTCCAATTCTTCCCAAGTTCCGAATCCAGAATCCGTTCCCGAACAAAACTTGCAACCAGATGACTTTGAGGAAACGCCTGTTAATGGTTTAACTCCTCATGAACTGGCTGCACAGCAAGCCTTAGCCACAATTACCTCACTGCAATCTCCACAAAACGCTGTCGCTTTACAGCAAGCACGTCCTCATGTCAAGCATCGTTTGAGTCAAGCTGTGAGCGTTAAACCTAGAGCATTGTTGCTAATCCTGGTAGCGATCGCCATTACTTTTACAGGAATTGCCATCAATAACTGGATTGTCGGCATTGTCGGAACAATAGTTGCTCTACTAATATCTTTGGCAATAATTTTGCCTTGGTGGCAAGAAGTTGTAGACGAGTGGTTTGCTCCTCAAGAGCGAGCGTTGGTAGTTGCGTTTTTGGGAATTTTAGCAGCAATCATCGGCTCTATTAGATTTACTGGCGTAGGCGATCGCTTGTTGGCAATTGGACGCGGAATTAACTGGGAAGCTTTCGGAACACTAGCAGAATGGGTTGGTGCTTTAGGACAAATTCTCATTGCCATCATTGCTGTTTATATTGCCTGGCGACAGTACGTTATTTCCAAGGACTTGACGATTCAGCAAAACTTGCTTACAGTCCAACAAAATTTAATTACCCAGCAGCAGACAATTGATTCCTATTTTCAAGGCATTTCCGACTTAGTATTGGATGAAGAGGGATTACTCGAAGATTGGCCTCAAGAAAGGCTACTGGCAGAAGGTCGTACAGCTGCAATTTTGAGTAGTGTAGATGGTAGTGGTAAAGCGAAAATACTCCGCTTTCTTTCCCGTTCCAAATTGCTTACACCTCTAAAACGCGATCGCCTACTCGGTCGAGCTATTCTTGATGGGATTGGTGGTTATTGTGAAGATCGTGTCTATGGTGTCCGTGTCATTGATTTGGGAGTAATGCTGGCAGGAGCAGAGCTTTCTGGCACCGATTTGCGGTGGACTGACTTGAGTGAAGCTAATCTTGTTCGTGCAAATCTCAGCAATTGTGACTTAGTCAAAGCCAACCTCTCGCGTACCATTTTATATGAGGCTAATTTCAGCAATGCTGACCTTAATGGTGCCATCTTATTTTATGGAAGTCCAGAAACGGCTTCACCTCGTAGTCGCAAGCACCCACCTAACTACAAAACAGGCGAACAAACCGGCGCTGTAGTCGAAGATGCAAATTTTAGTAATGTTCAGCGAATGTCAGACGCCAATCGTTATTATTGCTGCGCTTGGTGTGGCGAAAAAACCAGAGGTACAGTTCCCGGTGGTTGTGAAGGTATTCCCAACAAGTTGGGGAGATAGTTGAGATAGAGGACACTCAGACATAACAACCCCCAGAATACTCCAATCATACATTGAGTGAAAGGAGAAGGAAAATGAATACACGCAGCCAAGAGCAAGTAGATCTACAAAGAGAAGAACTCGCAATTCGGCGGGCTGCCGTCACGGCCCTATTCCTTTGCCTGCTGTGTTTTGCTGTCGGTTATTTCACTTTGCCCGTCTTTTTCGATTTCCCGACTGAGCTTGTAGATCGTCTGGCATTCGCAGTACAAGCGAGTGTATTTGTCTTGATCTGGGTGCTAGTGGGTGTAGGTATGGTCTCGTGGGGCAGGCGTCACTCAGTTGCCGATATCGGTGGTTCTGCATCAGAGCCGCCGAGTTCCCGGATCGCAATTCAAGCCGCATTTCTTCAAAACACACTTGAACAGGCAGTGCTGGCAGTTGGAGCATACCTCGCCTTGGCAAGCCTGATCGGTGGTGCTTGGCTTTCCTTGATTGTGATTGCTATTATTATCTTTGCGGTGGGTCGGGTGTTATTCCTGTTCGGCTATCGCAGGTATCCCACTGTTGCTCGCGGACGTGCTTTGGGTATGGCGCTAACAGTAATACCAACTCTGGCAGGATACGTGCTAGCGATCGCGCTCATAGCTGTGCAATCCTAACAAATTTGAGTAAACTCGTTGAGTCGGATATGTCTTAGAATGCGAACAGCGAGCGATCGCTTTTGTGAGTAGAGACGCGTGCGCAGCAGGCGTTCCCGGAGGGTAATTTCGCGTCTCTACAATGAAATGAAGCAAAAGGGAGCAGTATTATGGCTACCTTAATTGTTTTGTTAGCTACCTTTGCATTTGCGATTTTGATCAGACTTGTCTTCTTCAGGCAACAGCCTATTAACTATCGTCTCTGTGGACGAATTGCTTTAGCTGGTATGTTCCTGTTTACCGGAGTAAGTCACTTCTTACTAGACGATGGCATGGTGCAAATGCTGCCTGAATTTGTTCCTTTTCGGTATTTCATCATCTATGTGACTGGTATTATCGAATTATTTTTTGCATTCGGCTTACTGCTTCGCCAGTACTACAGATTAACAGGAATACTCGTAATTGCTTTTTTAATCTGTGTTTTTCCCTCCAATGTCTATGCAGCCTTGAATTCAGTAGATTTTGGTGGTAACGTTTACGGGCCGATTTATCTGCTGTTCCGCGTCCCCCTGCAAGTATTCTTAATTGCATGGGCTTGGATTGTAGCAGTGCGACAACCAAGGCAGACGATGGCTTCACGAAATTCAGATCGTTCTCAACATCATTGATGGTTTTACGCTTGGTAGGCGTGAGACTTCTTGCTGTTTCAGCTAAGTTCCTTGAGAACCTTTATCAAGCTTTCAATACCGAGTTCAAATGCTTCCTCTAAATTTCCACCCAATCGGAACGCTCCGATCAATTCCATATCCACAAAGCCATGAGTAAAAGCAACTACGATGCGAGCAGCACTCAGGGATTTTTCTTTGCCCACCCACTGTTCTACTGTTTTCAACAAAGGTGCAACGGCTGCTGCACTTACTCCAACATTAGGCTGCATCTCTGATGAAAGATTAGAGTACAGCAACGGATAGAGCGTCGAATGCTCGTGGGCAAATTTTCGGTAAGCGATCGCCATCGCTCGTAAATCGGCACTGGGGTTATTTCCCTGAACTGCGTTTGCCAAAGCTTCACCCAGTTCAGCTAGTAGGTGTTCTAAAACGGCACGCACGAGCTGCGATTTGTTTTCCACGTGCTTGTATAGCGAGGGCGCACGAATTTCCAAAGCATTTGCCAGCGTTTGCATTGACAGGTTTTCTAATCCTTGAGTTTCGAGCAAATACTGTGCTGTGCGGATGATTTCTGAATAGGATGTTTTAGCACGAGCTGGACTCATGATGAACCTGTCAGAGAAGATGAATGCAATCGCAGGGTTTTATGGGCAAACTGAAGTAAACGGGGCAAAATGCGCTCTGGTTGTTCTCTATGGGGATAGTGTCCCAAGCCTTCAAGTAGATGAACTTCAGCCTGCGGGATTGTAGATGTTAACCAATCTACCTCGGATTGTGGATCTTCATAATCGGGATCTGCCATACCAATAAAGTCGAGAACTGGTACACGGATTGTTTTGAGATGAGCAGAATCGCGCCCAGTCAACAGCATGGATTTGAAGGCAGCAAAGCGCCCTGGTTCGCGTAGCTTTGCTTTTAAAGCAGCAATGTAAGTATCTAAATCATCAGGCGGAAAGCTGGGATAAAGTGAGCGATAATATATGCCCCATACTTCGACACCCCAAGGTTTTGCAAACATCCCTGACAAAATCCAGGGCATAAAGATTGCTTTTAAACCGGTAAACGGTACACGACGGATTGGGCAGATTCCCACTACCCCTGCCACTCGCTCTGGATGTTGAGCGGCAAAATATGCAGTACTGGCACCGGAAATGGAGCAACCAATCAAAAATGCTTTCTCTGCTTTTTCAGCATCAAGCAACCGTTCGATGTCACTCGCCAGTGCTACGACATCAAATGATTGCCACCCCACTGAAGTATCGCCATGTCCGCGTAGATCTGCAACCATCACTCGAAAGCCTGCTTTTACTAATTGAGGTGCGAGGCGATCGTACTCTTGACGCAAGTCCCCTACTCCTGGCAAGCAGAGAATCAGCGCTCCATCACCCGCTATTTCGTAAGCCAGTGTTTCGGTGTTGACTCGAATTGTTTTAAGTTCAAAATTCGGAATCATTGAGGACTACCTCCTTTAGCTAATAACATTAGCCTTCAAGGTTAATGTTATTAGCCTTGAATCTACTTGTCCCTGATTGCAATATTTCTTAACTTTTTAGGAAGTATTGGTTAATTGCCCTCAACCACCAACATTTACTTTCTTCGCTAACCCCATAGCCTGTAAGATTTTAATTGCCCACCAAGTCATATCCACTTCCCACCAACTTAATCCGGCTTTGGCTACATTTGGGTGAGCATGGTGGTTGTTGTGCCAACCTTCTCCGTAAGTTAGAAGTGCTGCCCACCAAAGATTGCGAGAATTGTCTTTCACGTTAAAACGACGATCGCCGCGCAGGTGAGTCGCAGAGTTAATTAGCCAAGTAGTATGCCAAAGCAATACTGCCCTAAGGAAGACACCATAGATCACAAAAGACCATCCGCCCAAAGCATACAGTAGGATAGCAACAGGGATTTGCAGCAGCAAGAAGTAGCGATTTAGCCAGCGATAGAACGGTTCACGCTCTAAATCAGGAGCAAATTTTTTGTAAATTTCGTAGTCAAAAAACTCTGGTTGTGGGTAAAAAATCCACAGCATATGACTCCACCAAAAACCACGCTGGGAAGAGTAGGGATCTTTGTCTTTGTCTTCTGTATAAACATGATGCATCCGATGTCCTGCTACCCAAAAAATTGGCCCTCCTTGCATAGCAAGAGCACCTAAGGTAGCGATCGCATATTCTAACCATTTCGGCACCTGTAAACTTCGGTGAGTTAGAAGTCGGTGATACCCTAAACAAATCCCAATACTGCCAAATAACCAGTGCAGAAATATAGTAACTCCTAATGCAGACCAAGAAAAACACCAGGGAGAAAGCATTGCTAAGGCGTGAAATGTACCAAAAAATGCCACATTCGTCCAGCTTAAAGCTAGCGGTTGCTTATCAACAGCCGCAGTTGAGTGCATATTCATAAATTTTCCTTTAACGCGAGTACTGTAAATAAACCAGTGCAAAGACTGTACTGGTTACCACATCCTCTATATAAATTGACAAAGACAGCTAAAGTAGGAATAAAGGATGCAAGTGCTACTTACATTCTTGAGCTTAACAAAGAAAAATTTGATTTGCAAGTGTTACTTGCATTTTTAACTTATGTCTGGTCAAATAATTTCAACTCGACAGCGACTGATTAATGCAGCGATGTCGTTATTTGCTGCACAAGGAATCACCGAGACGACAACAAAAGCAGTTGCAGAATCAGCACAAGTTAATGAAGTGACGTTATTCCGACATTTTGGCAACAAGTACGGATTGCTTTTGGCAGTAATTTCCGAATCGCCAGTGTTTCAAGAATTGGGTGAATCGTTAAAAATGCAAGCAAGTCAAACTACCAGTGCCTACCAAGCTCTGAAAGATTATTGCGATCACCGTTTACAGGCTTTAGAAACAGTTCCAGATCTGGTGCGTTCTTTAGTCGGTGAGGCAGGAAAGTATCCAGTAGAAAATCGTCAAGCACTAGGACGAAGTTTGAATCAAGCCAATCATTCTGTTGCTGAATATTTGGCAACAGTCATGGAGCATGAGCAATTACACACCCATTTACCAGTCGAGAAGTTAGCAAGTTTACTCAATAGTCTGTTATTGGGGTATGCCGTGATTCAGTTTACTAGTGAATTCCACGAACTTTGGCATGACAGAGATGAGTTTTTAGAAAGCTTGGTAGCGTTGTTTTTAGACAGTGCTACAAACTCTACAGGAGCAGGAAAATATGAGTCTATTGCTACACAGAAGGTGATAGATTTACCAGCAAATGTAGTCCATTTGATTTTGCAACGAGCTAAGAAATCAGGATTGCGAGATTATGCCCTGATGTATGTTTTGTTTGGAGCAGGTTTATCAACTACAGAAATTGTTAATTTAGAGCGATCGCACCAAATCATCGATACTAATCAGCACCTATTGCAAATTACTCAAGGCTCGATTCGACAAGTTCCTATTAATCAGTGGATTTTGGGTAAGCGATATGGCTCCCATACTCGCAATCCATTAAATCAATGGCTAAAAAGTCGTAAAGATAAACATTCGGCATTATTTCTCAACGATAGTGGAATGCCAATATCAAAAGCAGAAATAGAGGAGCGCTGGCAGATATTAGCAGAGGGATTATTGACACCAGAAGGACAACAGCCTGCCATTGAGCAAGCTCAACAGACGTGGTGTACAGAAATGTTGATGAAGGGAATGAATTTAGAAGATATGAGTATTATTACTGGCTGGAATTTGACTAAATTACAACCCTACGCTCGTAGAGCTAAAGAAAAATTAGCTCTAGAGCAAGCTATTCGTCTGGATCGTAATTGAAGTTGTTTTCTGTGGGCGATCGCTTAAAAGGGAAGGGGATAGGGGATAGGGAACAGAGAAATGAATATTTTCCTGCTACAAATGAAACAAATAAGTCAAATCCTCTTTCCTTCTGCCTACCTACGGTAGGCGCGAAGCGACTTCTGAAAGTAGCCGCTTGCGCGTCTACTGCCCTCTGCCTCCTGCCTTATTTCTTCAGAGCGTGCCAATATCTGTAGCGGGTTGTATGAGCCTTGCTGCTTTGTTTTGCTACCATCGTAGCTCAATAGGATGATAATCAAGGCAGGTATGGGGAATGGTGCGCTTAAAGCTTTGGCAATGGATCGTATTGGCAATTCCGATCACTTTTATCATCGGTTTCTTGCTAGTGTCGGCAGGATTACAGATCCACGAATGGGGTATTAACTGGATCTGGGGCGTGTTCACCCTTGTATTCGTGGGTTGGCGTTGGCTGCTAGTAAAATGGACTCGACCGCAGTTCGAGCAGTTTGAAACTGTAGTGGCAGAAGTCAGCAAAGAACTGGAATCTGTTACAGACGAGACAATGCCTAATGTGGGAACTGATGCGACTAAACAAGCAGAAGTCGCACTCCAAGGAATTCTGAGCGCCGCACAAAGCGATCCTCCAATTTGGGAAGACTGGCAAACTTTTTGGCAGCGTTGTCAGGATCTCGTTGTCGCCATTGCCAACATTTATCATCCGGAAGTGAAGTATCCGCTTTTGAACATTTACGTTCCTCAAGCTTACGGGTTGATTCGGGGAACAGTAGACGATCTAGATCAGTGGGTGCAAAAATTATCTCCTGCTCTCAATCAGGTGACGGTTGGGCAAGCATATCAAGCATACGAAGTTTATCAGAGCTTAGAACCATCTGCTCGCAAGCTTTGGCGAGCTTGGAGTTGGGCGCAATGGCTTTTTAATCCTGTGGCGGCGGTGGCAAGCAAAGCTAGTCAGCGTTCTAGTAACCAAGCCAATCAGCAACTACTGGTGAACTTGAGTCAAATGCTTCGAGAAGCAACTCTGCGAAACTTATGCAGGCAAGTAATGATTCTCTATGGAGGTAACACATTACCAGGTTTAGTTTCCTCCCCTCCTGCACCAACGATTCCCAAAGCCAAAACTCAAACTCTGCGAGAAATTTTGGCACAAGCCGAATCCACCGAAGTAGTTGAACAAAAACCCATTAATATCCTGTTAACAGGAAGAACTGGAGCAGGAAAAAGCAGTCTAATTAACACGCTGTTTCAAGCAGAAAAAGCCGCGGTAGATATTTTGCCCAGCACCGATCGCATTCAAAATTATCATTGGCAAACTGGAAGCGGTGAAGAACTGACGCTCTGGGATACGCCTGGTTACGAACAAGCCAACCGCGCTGATTTGAGAGAACTTGTGCTTGACTATGCTAAAACCGCAGATTTACTGCTGTTGGTGACTCCTGCTCTCGATCCGGCTCTACAAATGGATGTGGACTTTCTCCAAGATATGAAGGCAGAAGTAGCAGACTTGCCAGCGATCGCGGTGGTAACTCAAGTGGATCGTCTTCGTCCGATTCGGGAATGGAATCCTCCTTATGATTGGGAATGGGGCGAGCTTCCTAAGGAAATTGCAATTCGCCAAGCAACTGAGTATCGCGCTCAACTGCTAGATGACTTCTGCGATTTAGTTTTGCCTGTCGTCACTGCTGATGTGAAAACAAATCGAACTGCTTGGGGAGTGGATGTTCTATCTTTGGCATTAGTGGAGGCGATCGCACCTACCAAGCAACTAAGGCTGGCTCGGTTTTTGCGTAATCTGGAAGCTCGTACTGTTGCTGCTGCCAAAATCATCGATCGCTACACCTTTCAGATGACAACAACCCAAGGATTAACTGCATTTCTCAAAAGTCCTGTTCTCCAGTTTATTTCTACACTGGCAACCGGATCTCCAACTTTGGCTTATCTATTGGCAGAACAAATTCCTGTGGAACAGCTACCCATCGTCATAGGTAAATTGCAAATGGCTTATGACCTTTTTTCGCTGTTAAATACGAGCGACAATCCTCTGAACTTTGACTTGCTCTCTCTTTGGCCATTACTATTAGATAATTCTACCTCAGCTGAGCGTAATGCATGGGCATTTGGTCATTCTTTAGTCGAGTACTGGACTCAGAATCTGACAGTTGAACAACTCCAGGAAAGATTTGAGTATTATTTGCAGCAAAGTTGAATTAGTCATTAGTCATTTATTCATTCAATAACTGAGGACTAAAGTCCTCACTACGAGCAAACATTTTTATTCAGTTTGATTAACCGGACATGATATCATACGTGAATTTTGCATTTTGATTTTTCAATTGGTATAGTATCTAGCTTCGTTATTATCCCGTCAGAAAATTAATTCTCTGGCTAATGGCTCAAGTCTACTGAAGGTAGACTCAAAAAAATTTCAGTCCTAGAAGTGGACTTTGGCTATTAGCCCAGTAGACGCCCTTTGGGCGGCTAATTGCGCTTATCCACTACGTGTCTACCCGTAGGATACTTCAATTCTGGGTGCGATGATGAGAGTACGATACTATGAAAATCCAGGGGATGAGCTTAAGATTTTTTCTACTCCCTGCTTACTTTTGTTGGGTTTGTAACAATAGAAATAGAACAAATGTTTTAGGTAGGGTAATGAAATCTTTTACTTCATTAGTTCTGACAACTGTCTTTGCTGCGATCACAAGTGTAACTTTTGCTCAAAGTGCTAAAGCTCAGTCTATTCGTCCTGGCGCTCAATATTCTGGAGGTTATAAAGACTACCGAACTTATCATCCTCGTAATAGTTACTCTAGCTATCCACTTAATCGTTTGAATGATAGGTGTTGGCGTTGTTTTAACCGCCCTGCCAATATTTTTTCAACCAATGGGCAAAACAATCGACTTAATCACGGAAAAGGCTATTCAGTCTATGATAATATCCGCTATCGTCCTCCTCAACACGATCGCAGTTATTAGATAGCTCAATTGAGACTTTACTGGAGCAGATTTGTGAAATTACGAGTCTTTAGGCATAAGGCGATCGCTTTTTTCAAAGAAATACTGCTATTTACCGTACAACAATGATTTTATGTGTATGCAAAGCTAGTAGTAATTATATGAATAACACTGCTACCAACTAAAAATGTACATCTGTGTAGCAGATGAGGGTGTGATATCAAATTTAAAATCAGGGCGAACGATGGGACTCGAACCCACGAGTGGAGGAACCACAATCCTCTGCCTTAACCACTTGGCTACGCTCGCCATTTTTCTATTGCGTTTCTTATGATAGCACTTTTGCAGCAAAATGGTCTAGTGTTTTTCACTAAGGAACGTACTTAGGTAATCTGAAGTCTAAAGACCACAGTAAATCACTATCTAGAAAATGAAAGTCTCAAATATTATGGCATATGTGGGAGTGATAGGACTAATTGTCCTGGGTGTCGTAATGACGCAGACAAATCCCACTCAAGTTGAATATGAGGAGTATGCCGAGCAACGATTAACAAATTATTTAAAGACTAATGTTTGCAAAAAAACTCCAAAAATATTAGAAAATTTAATCCGATTTAATTGTAAGAAAGTAGTAGATTCAGCTAGACCACAAATACGAGAACTAATTGCAGAAAATACCGCTCGTCAAGATTTTGTAATTTTTAGTATTTATCGTACAGACTTAAGTCTAAATTCTGTGACACCTGGAGTTAATCTAGATTCTCTATTGCCTTCTACACCTGGTTATCAATTTGAGACGTTAGGAGCTTTTGATCAGTTTTATACTTACAAAGCTGAACAGCTTTAGACTCAACATCAGATACTTAGACTCTGAAACAGAGAATTTAGTCTCTGGCGGAAAATGGGGTAGGTACAAGTATCAGAGATAATACCAACGGCTGATTAGCTACTGTATTAATATTAGCTGCTTACATCCGTAAAGCCATGAAGAAACCAGCATTGACAGTAGTTTTGGTGAATTAATGATTATTCAAAGTCCCTAATTGCCTCCTTCAGCCTCTGGCAGCAGGAGGTTTTGAGGTGTGGTAGCGGTATAAGATCTTAATTTTAATTAGAATCTGCGAAAACAAAAATAGAGCTTTAGTTAGAAATTATCAAACACTAAGTCTTTCTTTTGGGGAAGGTTAATATTTAGTCGGATGTCTAGAATTTTTAATGGAGTTAGCTTTTAAATTCTTGCGAGTAATTATTTAAATTTAATTATTTGCATGAAGATAAAATTTACTACTTAATAGAGAGGAAACCGACTGATGTTCTTTCATAAAAAAGAACCAATTCATGTTGTTAACGTTAAAGAAGCAAATCCACGTTTTGCTCAACTACTTTTAGAGCAATTTGGTGGTGCTACAGGTGAACTAACAGCAGCTTTGCAATACTGGACTCAGTCCTTCCACTGCGAAAATCCCGGTATTCGGGATATGTTACAAGATATTGCCATAGAAGAGTTTGGTCATTTAGAAATGGTGGGTAAGCTGATTGAAGCACACACCAAAAATGTTGATCAAACTGATGCTTATAAGAGCACTTTATTTGCAGTGCGCGGTATGGGGCCACACCTATTAGATAGTCAAGGTAATGCTTGGTCTGCTAATTACGTGAATGAGGGTGGTGATGTAGTGCGCGATTTGCGAGCTAATATTGGTGCTGAGGCAGGTGCGCGTCAAACTTACGAAGAATTAATTAAGTTAGCGCCTGATGAAGGTACTAAAAATACTCTCGTTCATTTATTGACACGAGAAATATCCCACACCCAGATGTTTATGAAGGCGCTGGATTCTTTAGGTAAACTAACCGATCCTTTCTTCGGTAACATCCAACCTGATAGCACTGTAGATATTTACTATAACCTGTCTACAAATGGTAAGGACGAACGAGGCCCTTGGAATTCTGAACCAACTTTCCGTTATATTGCCGATCCTATGGCGGAAAAACAGTCCTAATTAATGTATGATACAGCTCCCCGACTTCTCACAAAAGTCGGGGAGCTTGTTTGGATTTGCTAATATATTCCCAGTAAAAATTTAAAGTTGTACTTTTGCTAATGTCATCTGCGTATCTACTAGTATCCCACGGAAGTCGAGATCCACGACCGGAAATTGCTATGCAACAGTTGGCAAGACTAGTATCCAACAAAGCGCAAGATAACTTAGCTAGGGTTGCTGGTAGTCATATTACCTCTGTCTCGGTGTGTGAAACTTTAGTCGGTACAGCAAACTTAGAACTAAATCCAAAACCTTTACATCAACAAATTATTGACTTTGCTATAAATACTATTAGTCTGTCTGCTTTACAACCAACTTGCCTCAAAATCGTACCTTTATTTCTGATGCCGGGAGTACACGTAATGGAAGACATTCCTCGTGAAGTTGCTCTGGCACAGCAATCTCTTGGTCAAGATATCCTCATAGAATTACAACCATATTTAGGTAGCCACTCAGGTTTAGAGCGGTTGTGGGTAAAACAGTTTGCAGCAACAACAGCAAGCGCCAGGATTGTTTTAGCCCACGGTAGCCGTCGCTGGGGTTCGCAACAACCAGTGGAAGCGATCGCCAAAAAATTAGGTGCAGTGACTGCTTATTGGGCTGTGGCTCCTAGTTTAGAGTTGCAAGTCCAACAGTTAATTGCTGCTGGATACAAACAAATTGCAATTCTGCCATACTTCTTATTCGCTGGTGGCATAACTGATGCGATCGCTCAAGCAACAAAAAAGTTACAATTACATTTTCCTAAGGTAACTTTTCAACTGGCGGAGCCTTTGGGAGCAAGTGCAGAATTGGCTGATTTAGTTTGGGATTTGTTGAAGTAATGAACCGCAACGGCACAAAGAAAGAGGGGAGGACTTGTTTGGGAAAGGTTTATTTGGTTGGTGCTGGGCCTGGAGATCCAGGATTGATGACACTTAAGGGTAAGGGATTGTTAGAATGTGCGGATGTTGTCATTTATGATGCTTTGGTAAGTCCGGCAGTTCTGGCGATGATTAATCCCGTGGCGCAGAAGATTGATGCTGGGAAGCGACGGGGGCGTCATTCCTTGATTCAAGAGGAAACGACGCAGTTGCTAATTGAAAAAGCGCAAGAATATGCGATTGTAGTGCGCTTGAAGGGAGGCGATCCGTTTGTTTTTGGTCGTGGCGGCGAGGAGATGGAAGAATTATTGAATGCTGGAGTAGCAGTAGAAGTAGTGCCAGGTATCACATCGGGCATTGCTGCTCCAGCCTATGCTGGTATTCCTTTAACGCATCGGTTATATAGCTCTTCAGTAACTTTTGTAACTGGACACGAAGCAGTAGGTAAGTATAAACCGTCAGTCAATTGGCAGGCGATCGCTCACGGTTCGGAAACAATTGTGATTTATATGGGAATTCACAATTTAGCTTACATTGTGGAACAGCTAACGATAGCAGGGTTGAGTAACGAAACTCCAATTGCTTTGGTGCGTTGGGGTACGCGAGCAGAGCAAGAAGAATTAATTGGTAAGTTGGGGACGATTGTGGAGAAAGTTGAGAAGGCTGGATTTGGTGCGCCAGCGATCGTGGTGATTGGTGCGGTGGTTAATATGCACGAGATCCTTTCTGCTTGTCGCCCGTTGTCGAGCTAAAGTTTGCAGTAATCCTCGCTCATTTGCAGTAGCTCACCAACGCTCAACAGTGGCACTATCCGACCATCATCCAAAATAGTATAGTTCCTGTAATAAGGTATATTACCTTCAACTTGATGAATAGAAACTTTTCTTTCACCCCAACAGCGATCTATTTGCACAGCTAATGAGCGATCGCCTGCTTTGACAATTAATATACCAGCAGTCTCGATTTGGGGTGGAGTTTCTAAAGCTGATGTGAGTGGATAGAGGTAATTAAATTGTAAGTAATTCTCTAGACGAATTAGTTGTAATGTCGAATTGTGCCAGTTGAAAACTTCGCTACCTCTTACCAACGAAACTTGTTCTGGATTGAGCGAGCATATTTCTTCAACTGTATCTATGGAAAATCCTAAAAGCATGCGATCGCTTTCGACGAGAAGTACCCGCTCTAATGAAAGGTCAATAGGAGTTTGTGTGATAGACTGTTGCAGATCCTGAGCCGTTTTATTCAATAAACGACTGACTTGATTTGTATCTGCAAGGCTAAGTTCAATCTCGTTTGCGATTTCTTGAATTTTTGCAATTGTTTCTATTACTGTCTGAGATGTAATTTCTAATTCTGGACAATTATCTATTGATGTATTCTGTTTATTAATATGCTGGCAATTTCCATTTTGGAATTGTATTTGAGTCAAAGTAGATATTTTAGTTGCAAACTTATCATACGTCAGGCGCAACTCGTTATTATCTATCTCTAGCTTTTTTACCCGGAGGCTGAGATTACGAATGAGTTTGTTTAATTTATCAATTTGCATTTCAAGACTATCATGCTGGATACTAAGTTCCTTCATTAAATCATCAACATTTTCTACTCTTTTGGCAAGAGTTTTCGTTATTGTTTCTTGATTTTCATTCCGATTACTAGATATTAATAATTCCTGGGATCTTTCTAAATTTATTGCCTTAGTATCTGGCAATCTTGGAATTAAATTTGATTTTTTTTGATTAGTAACTTCTGATTCCAATGAAATAATACTCGTAGGTATACTATCAAGCTGATTTGACAGAATTAATGCTTGCGATCGCCGCCATGCTGATAATGCAAGTTGAGTAATTTCTACGACATTTTCATCAGAATCAATGTTTTCTAAGTGTTGCAGAATCGACTGACAAAGCTGGACAAATGTGTTTAACTGAAGTATTTCTCCTAAACTAGCTAATTCAGTGGCTATCATCATGCCTTCTGATTTTAAAGCAGATTTTTTGCCACTAGCGAATAAAGATTCTAGACGTTGCAAGTCTTCCTCTACTTCTGTTCTAAACAGAAAGTTTATCATGTCTTGCATTCCCTCTGTGGGAGACAAAATACTTATGTTTTTATCAACATTGTGAAAGGATATATGCTTTTGTAACTCCTCAAAGAGTGGATAACAAAATGTTGCTAACCATTGCTCATCCATCATACAGCCAATTGAAATTGATTCCACTATTTGACGCAGCCAATCAACTACTGATGCAAGTAAACTGTGTAAATCTGTATCAATTTTTAGAGAATTAGATTGTACTTTTAAAACTTGCAATGAATCTTCCAAATGTTGGGCAAAATTTCCCAAAATACTCAATCCCATCATTCCAGCACCACATTTAATAGAATGAGTCGCTTGGAGTGCTGTATCGATTTTTGGTATAGAAAGTTGATAGTTAGGTTGTATTTCTAATAAAACAGTCTCCAGGGTATGCAAACTATGATTAGCTGCATCCAGAAATTGCATCTGGGTTTCGAGTTCCCTGTCTTTTAACATAAGTTGATTTTTTTGTACCAAATTGATGAGATACAATGGTTTTTTTGGCAGGCAATTGCCGATAATAAATTATTAAATTATAGATTATGAATTATAGAAAATTTTGTAACTTCTATTTCAAAAAGAGATTATTTATATTATTCATATTTCTTTATTTGAGAGTAATTACATTAAATAAAAAATAAAAAACACACGGATGATTTTTCCGATTTCATCTGTGTGCATTTATATTCACAATGTAAATTTGAACAATTTTTTCTCTTTCCCTGCCTCCAGGCAAGGAAAGAATTGATTGAGTATCTATCTTATGAAAAGAAGACAGAGCCTTAAGTTTTCATTACTATGCAGAGCATGGTGATGAGAAATTATCTGTCACTTATAGATGAGTAAAATCAAAGAATTTTTTGTATTAAACAACAATTAGATTAACTAAGTTTGAAGTTTCTAACTGTTGCTTGTAATTGCTGGTAAATTTCTACTGTTTTTTGCAAGGATGCATAAATTTTGCGAGAGGAACTGCTAGTAAATTCCGATACTTTGGCAATTTCTTTGATAAAATCGATAACTTCTTTGGTATTATGCACTTGCAATCCGGTAGCGGTAGAAATTGATTGCACTAAATCATCAATTTGGCGACAGACATCTAGCATTTGATTTAAACTATGTTTGCTATCTTCCACTAGACGAGTTACTTCCATTACTTGGGCGCTTCCCAATTCCATCACCTTAACTACTTCGATAACTTCTAGTTGGATATTGGCAACCATTCCTTCTATTTCACCAGTTACTCCGGCACTTTCGACTGCGAGTGCAGCAACTTCTTCAGAAAAGGAGGCAAAACCTTGATTATCTCCACCAACACGAGCCGCCTCAATACCAGCGTTAATGGCTAATAAATTAGTTTGTAGGGCAATTTTGTGAATGGAGGAAGTCAAGCGAGAAATATTTTGCGAGTATTCTCCAAGACGCTTAAGTTTTTTTGCTGTTTCTCCCATTGCCTCTCGCAAACTTAAGATATTTTCTACTGTCAGATCCATTGCCGTGTCGCCGATTTCTGCGGTGGGAGAGGCAGCACGAGCTACTGCTGTGGCAAGTCTGGCATTTTTGGCTACGCCTTTCATTGAAAGTCTAATTTGATCGACAGCATCAAGGGTACGGCTGATTTCTTGTTGCTGCTTAAATGCGTCAATTGCTAATTGAGCGATCGCACCAGAGTTTTCTGCAACTGTGCCATTCAATTGGTTTGCAGCTGCTTTGACTTGAATTGCAACATCTTGCAAGTTTTCCACCATTGAGTTACAAAAGTCAGCGATCGCGCCTACTTCTCCTTTTGTAACTTCCACACGTACTGTCAGATCGCCTTTTTTAGCTCCAGCAAGATTATCTATTAGTTTGAGCAGCTGCTGTTGTAATTGTTCTGTTTGCTGACGTTGGAGCAGGGAAGCTTTTTCGCTTTGCTCCAAAAGATTAGCTCGCTCTAAAGCTAATCCTACAAGTCTTGTGAATTGCTCAAATAAATCAATTTCTGCCTGCTGCCATACGCGGGTTCTTGTACACTGATGGGCAATCAACAATCCCAGCACGTTACCTCCAGATAAAATAGGTGCTTCTAGATGAGCTTTGACTGCCAATGATTCGAGTTGTTTGATGTAAGACTCAGCAAAACCTGCTTGGTAAATGTTATTGGTTACCAGCACATCACCTTGCCGATACTTGTCTGCATAATCTTGTAAACCAGATAATTTTGTTTCTAAAGCACAAGGTAAACCCTCTACTGCGGATTCGGCTAAAATATTGCCTTGCCACTTCTCGTCAAATTGACAAATGACAACTCGATCCACCTTTAAAGCTTTACGGATTCCTTGAACTGCTAAACTGTAGATTTCTTGGCTGTTGAGATTTCCAGATAAGTAAATGGCAAAGTCTTTCAATGCCTGGCTCACCTCTAGTAAACTCACTCTTTCTAAAGCAAGCCCAACTTGCACTGCTAACTGCCTTAAGAAATTAATTTCAAAGGGTTGCCAAACATGAGGCGCCCAGCAGTAATGAGCCATCAGGAAACCAAAGATTTGATTATCTTTGAGAATTGGTGTTGCCAAAATCGCTTTGACTTCCAATTGTTCCATTAATTTGAGATACTCAGGGGCAAAATCCATCTCAAAAATATTATTGGCAACTAACACCCCACCGATTGAGTATGCTTCCATTAGCTGCCTGGCAATTGAGCCATCTTCAATCGTGTCTCCCAAAGTCACAGGCAAACTTGGAGCAACAGACTCAGCTACCACTTGCCCGCGCCCGTGAGCATTAAAGTGATAGACAACAACTCGATGCGCTCCTAGTGCTTGTCGAGCTTCTGTAACTGTTATGTTAAATAAATCTTCGCAATTGAGTGACTGACGAATTGTGGCAGAGATGTTTGTGAACAACTTTAAGCGTTCAGCTTCTGCTTTTTGCTTGTTTAACAAGTCTTGCAGTTGATCTGCCATGCGGTTAATACTGGCTCCCAAAGTCGCAAACTCATCTTCACCACGAACGGTAATTCGAGTATCAAAGTTACCTCTAGCCAGTTTTTTTACTACCATCGTTGCATTTTGAATCGGTAGGGTAAGACGGGTAGCTAAAATCGCAGCGATCGCACCTACCAGTACAGCTGTAACGATGATGCCAATTGTTAATATCAGCAATATTTGTCTTTGAGTTGCCAAAGCAATGGCTTTATCTGTACTTAAAACTAAGCTCCAATTTAAGTCTGGTAAACCTTCTGTTGTTTGCCAGGGAACGTAGGTTGTTAAGTCTTCAGCATGGCCTTTTTTATCAGGTAATATGCGTGTTAATATCTGATTTGCATTTTGCAATTCCTCCCAACTAGGAATTACTTTTTGAGCATCTTTACCAACATCACTCTTGTTCTTTGCCAAAAAAACCTTTCCAGTCTCATCTATGAGATGATATTCATCTCGAATTCCCGGCAGTTTGTTGAGTGTTTGTGCTAAAGATTGCACAGGTATCACAACCTGAAGAATATAAATAGTTTTATCTGTGACATTATCTTTCACAGGTACAGCTAACAGTATTTTTGGCTGTTCTGCATTTTTTGTTGTAAATGGTTGACTAATATAAGGTTGGCTGGTTTTGAGGATTGCTTGAAAATATTCTTGATTTTTTTGATTAGGAATTGATTGTCCTTGGGTTTGTAAATATACTTCTCCATCTAGTTTTAAAATTGCGATGCTTTCATAGAACTGATAAATTTCTTTCCAATTGTTTATCCTTGCTTCTTTATCTAGAAAATTTGTATTATTTCTCTGCTTAGAGTTAGTAAGAAAAGTTTGACTGGCAAATAACTGAACTTCTCCAGTTCGTGCTAGCATGAACTGTTGAATATTGTGCGATAAATCAATAGCACTAGCTTGTTTTATCTTACTTATTTCTTTTGTCAAAGATTGATTAACTAAGTAATAAGTAAATGCTCCAATTCCTAATATTGGTAGGGTAGAGATAGCAACAGCAAAAGCAGTTGCTTTAGTACGTAAGCTCGCCTGCTTTACCCATAGAATTACACTACGAATAGGAGAATATGGAGAATAACTTCTCGGTTGTAATACAGTTACAGTTTCTGATGGAACTGTGAATGAATTTTGTGTGAAATTACGATTTTTTTTGTTGACATCAATTCTATTAGTCATTAAGTATTTCTCTATACTCTAATGTTTGTCAATTTCCAACAAGTGATACACTTTGTCTTACTCTAAGCTTGAAAATTTATAGAATTGCAAACCACAAATCTCAACATCCATATTTTGGTTCTAATTTAGCTTACTGTCTTTGCTAAATTAATCAATATATTGAAAGAGAATTTTGATTAAATCAGCTTGAGAAAAAGGCTTATTCAAAAAATCTGAAGCTCCGACAATTTTAGCTCTAGCTTTATCTATAAAACTTGTTCTGCCAGTAATCATAATTATAGGTGTTTCTTTAAAAGAAGAATGATTGCGTACTAAAGAACACAGTTCATAACCATCTATGTTTGGCATCTCAATGTCTAGTAGAATTATGTCTGGTTGAAGACGAATAATATGTACTAAACCTTTCAATGACTCATTAATACCAACGATAGAAAAAATTTGCTCATCTAAAAATCTTTGAATAGTATTAACTACTATTGGACTGTCATCAATACATAAGACTTTGTGAACTTTTTTCTCAGTAGGTGTTTGGAGAATAAATCGACTATTTTGGTTTTCGGTGACAATACGGTGAGTCAAAACCTTATTGGTACTTGGTTTTGATAATGTCGGTTTCGACTGAGCAGGATTTGCAGTCGTATTCACATTGATAGCACTAAATCTTGTCGATTTTGTATTGTTACTAAATAAGCTACTTTGTGATGATTTATTTTCCAGATGTTGCCGCGATCGCTTTTGACAGCATTCAACAAGTAAACGTATATCTAGATGACAGTACTTTGGCATCTCATCAAGAAAACTATAGGAAGTAAATTCATAACTTCCCTCTTTTAAGTTCAAAAAAGGCTCTAAAACTTCTAGCGCCAACTGTTCTATCAAAATTCCAGCTTGAGCAGGTGTAAGATACTTTTGCTTAACTAACCAACAAATAGCTAAATAATCTGGATTCGGTATTGCTTGATTTTCAATCCCAGTTTCAAATATTGCTTGCAGGTGTTCTTTAATTCCATGATGGAGAGTGGGAATTTTTTGACTTAAATGCTGTAAGTGCTTGTAAAGGATTTCAAACATTTTCTCTGTACAGCAGGCATAAATTAATTTTCCCTCCCGTACATAGATTAACCAAGAGGCTGAAGCTGTAAAAACTTGCAAACAACCAGTAGTTGATTTACTAGTAATTTTTTTGAGGAGAAATAGTGGTTGTAGTGATTGATAAAATCTGTATCTATTTATAGGAAGTACCTTCATGGCTATGGCTCTCAAATGAAATCAAGGTTTACAAATTCAATTCGGTAAGTATCCTTGCTATTGCCAAACACCAAAATGGCTCTAATTGTTGCCATGAAACGAGTGTCTGTATTCGGTACTAGCGATCAGGAATCGGGTATTAAGGTATCAACAAGCAGTTTCCCTTAAAAGTTCACTGTCTCTAGTACTCGATCTACCGACAATACTGTTGTGTGAAGCTCTGTTTTCAATAACAGCAAAATCTTCGCTGGCACGACACTAATAACTAACTCCCATTATGTAGTTGCTAAGTAGATGCTTAACTCAGCAACAAAAAAGTACAAGGTGCAACTTTTATTTGCCTAGAAGAAGAAACTTTCTTCATATGTAACGAAAACAACTTTTCAAGTTTAGTCCTGATGATTTGGAGAATTGCCCTAATGATCTGGATGATGATTCACCCTAGAAAATATATCTGCTCAATTTATTAGTTTTGAGCTAAATAAACAAGTGCAGTGCATACTCAAAATAAAAGCTTATTACTAACTTTTAGATTACTATACTTTAACAAAAAAACTTACGATATGCATTAAAAATATTAGATTCGATTAAATAAAACATGAAAACTTTTTATTTTAATTATTATAGTAAAGACAATAATAAATTTACTCTTTATCGCTTCGATTTGTACAAAAATAACAAAAAAGTATAGAATCCGATGATTCTATCTTTGTTAAAGAGTAATGATAAATGCATTGACACAAAATAAATTATTAGAAATATCTAATTTTTATATAAATCTGAATAATTTGATGTCTTCATAGTTGCTATTACTCCAGTAACTATCAGTAATAAATATCGCTATTGGTTCTAGTTTTCTGCTCTTACCTTTTTTCACATTTGTGTGACTAAGCATTAGGTAAGTTTACTAGAAAGCATAAGCAACAGTAAAAATACTATTATCTTTACTACTGAAATAAATATTCAAAGAATCTGATTTGAATCCGGATAAAATATAAATCAGAATAAAAAATACTCAAATTAAGTTGGTTCTGAGTTAGTAATAACTCAATAAATGGCTAATAGTTAATATATTATACAGGCAGGAAAGATAGTAAATATCAATACTTTGACAATATCTACTTATTTAATCACAGACTACACATAAGGAGAAATATTTTAATAAAAAACTTGATAATCACAAAAAAGTTCTAATTGTTTTTATGTTAAAATTTTCCGGTTTTGAGTTTGAAAATAATGTATTATTTACAGCAATACTTAATAACTAAATAAAACACCGATACATCAAAATTATTGTGTTTGAATATCAAAATATTGATGTATTTTGTGTAGTAAATTACAGATGAAAAGAGTTTGTTACATAAAAAACAATATTCTTGTGTAACGACGGTAAACTTTTAATACCAATTTAATGTTTGGTATAAGCTTGAAAATGATAATGGATATCAGCCAGTATTGCTACTATTGTTCAAGCTTTCTGTGCTGTGTATCTAAATTCATTCGTTAAAATAGTAAAGTTACTAGTCTAAAACTTGTGATAGTCGAAACATGATCTATATCTGAGTTAGGCTGGTTGAATGTCTTGATGGCAGACTGTTGACGTTATCGGCAGCACTAACAGAAACTACAAAAACTGAAAATTCAATCAACGCAACTGTGAGCGAAATTAGTTTACAAGTAGAAGAACAAGGAGAACGTCTAGATCGCTACCTTGCCGGAAAATTAACAGATTTATCTCGTTCTCGTATTCAACAGTTAATTGAACAAGGTAACATCCAAGTTAACGGCAAAGTCTGCACGTCTAAAAAGGCAAACGTTAAAGTAGGCGATCGCATCACGCTAGAAATTCCTGCTGCTGAACCCCTCAAACTGCAAGCAGAAGATATTCCCCTAGACATCCTCTACGAAGACGATCAACTGCTGATTCTCAACAAAGCTGCGGGGTTAGTAGTTCATCCTGCACCTGGTCATCCTGATGGTACCTTGGTTAATGCGATTTTAGCTCATTGTCCCAACCTACCAGGAATTGGTGGAGTACAGCGTCCGGGAATTGTCCACAGGTTAGACAAGGATACAACAGGAGCGATCGCTATTGCCAAAACCGAATTGGCTCATCAACACCTACAAGCACAACTCAAAGCTAAAACTGCACGCCGAGAATACTTAGGCATTGTCTACGGTGCGCCGAAAACAGAAAGTGGTACTGTTGATTTTGCGATCGGCCGTCATCCTGTAGATCGCAAAAAAATGGCTATCCTGCCCGTAGAACAAGGAGGACGTTCTGCGGTAACCCATTGGCGAGTATTAGAACGCCTGGGTAACTATACATTGATGCATTTTCAACTCGAAACCGGACGTACCCATCAAATTCGCGTCCATAGTTCACATATTGGTCATCCTATTGTCGGCGATCCTGTTTATAGTTCAGGTCGTTCTATCGGTGTAAATTTACCAGGGCAAGCACTCCATGCTTGGCGATTAAGATTACAGCATCCGTTATCTGGAGACTGGGTTGAAGTCACTGCGCCTGTTCCACAAACATTCACAACTCTACTCGAAGTTTTACGGCGACGAGTTGGCATCTCTCCTTGGAGCTAAAAATGAGAAATTTTTCCGAATTTTCTTAACTCATCTTTACAGAACTTTACACGATCCCCAGTATCAAAGTTATAGTCAAACCGGGAAATATCTGAATTCTGTCATGATGGTTTCAGTAAATTAAGGTTTTAGAGTTTTAAGTATTTTGACTCAGTAAAGAAGGGAATAAAAGAGTTACATAAAATACAGAATTTTTTGAGAGAGCAAGATGTGCTAAATCTGACTAGACTTTATTAATGTCAAATAAGTTTAGCTTATTTGTTATTTTTATTACAAAATATTTTACAGCCAAATTATATTAACTTAAATAAACAAAAGTATTCAATTGTAAATGTGCGCTCAAATTAATATAGCTAAAAGCTTGATGCTTCAATAAATTGTGGGTAATTAGCTAGGGTTTTACACTTATTAAATAAAGTTCACAAAAAAAGAATACAAGCAATATATAAAATACGAACAAGGTTTGAAAGTAATTCCTAATATCAAGACAAACGTAAAAATTTTTGGGCAAACTATTGCATATATTCATGATATTTCATGAGTATAGATGCGTACTTATTGCCAGTTTTATATTGCCTCACTGTCTTGAAAAAACAATTACTTTTGACCGACACAAAGCTAACTATAACAGTTTGAAATAGCTGCCATAAAATCGAGGAGAAAATTAAAGATGCTTGACGCTTTTTCTAGAGTCGTTGAACAAGCTGATAAAAAAGGTGCTTACCTGAGTGGTGATGAAATTAATGCTCTCCAGGCAGTAGTTGCTGATAGCAATAAGCGCTTGGATGTAGTCAACCGACTCACTAGCAATGCTTCCTCCATTGTGGCGAATGCTTATCGTGCTTTAGTAGCAGAACGTCCGCAAGTATTTAATCCTGGCGGTGCTTGCTTCCACCATCGCAACCAAGCTGCTTGCATCCGCGATCTGGGATTCATTCTGCGTTATGTAACTTATTCCGTACTAGCAGGCGATACCAGTGCTATGGACGATCGCTGCTTGAACGGTTTGCGTGAAACATATCAAGCTCTTGGTACTCCTGGCGATGCTGTCGCTTCTGGAATTCAAAAAATGAAAGAAGCTGCACTTCAAATTGCTAACGATCCTAACGGAATTACCAGAGGCGATTGTAGTCAATTAATGTCTGAAGTAGCTAGTTATTTTGACCGTGCTGCTGCTGCTGTTGCTTAATATGTTTTTGTCGTACATTGCGCTTTTTTGAAAATGTCCTTTGTCATTACGAAGGACATAGCAATGAAAATTAAGTGTGCGACATTTGAAGCAAAGATTTTTCAAATTTTTTAGTAGTTAGTTGACAAGTTTTCGGAGATTAAGCAAATTATGAAAACCCCATTGACTGAAGCGATCGCCGCCGCAGATGTTCGCGGTTCTTACCTAAGCAACACTGAATTACAAGCAGTATTTGGTCGTTTTAATCGTGCTCGTGCTGGCTTAGAAGCCGCCAGAGCATTTGCTCAAAATGGTAAAAAATGGGCGGAAGCTGCAGCCAATCACGTTTATCAAAAATTCCCTTACACTACCCAAATGCAAGGGCCACAATACGCTTCTACTCCAGAAGGTAAATCAAAGTGTGTACGTGATATTGACCACTATTTGCGTACAATTAGCTACTGTTGTGTAGTTGGTGGTACTGGCCCCTTGGATGATTATGTAGTTGCAGGCTTGAAGGAATTCAACAACGCTCTTGGTTTATCTCCTAGCTGGTACATAGCTGCTCTTGAATTTGTCCGCGACAATCATGGTTTGTCTGGTGACGTTGCTGGTGAAGCTAATACCTACATTAATTATGCGATTAACGCATTGAGCTAATCCCAAATAGCTAGTGTCTTTGTCCTTGCTTAATGGCTAATGGTTAATGGCTGATGGTTAATAGCTAATAGCTGATGAAAAATACAATTAGCATTTAGCAATTAACAATTAGCAATTGGCAATTAGCCATTAATCGTGTTTTAAAAAGAAACGAAATAGAATGGAGCGATTGTCAAGATGACTACTTCAGTCGCAGAACGCTTTGGAATTAGAGACGAAATCGGCAACAAAGTTGAATTGCGCTCAAATTGGAGCGAAGATGAACTGCAATTGATATTTCGTGCAGCCTACGAGCAAGTTTTTGGGCGTCAAGGAGTATATGCCAGTCAAAGATTTATAAGCGCCGAAGCTTTATTACGCAACGGTAAAATCAGCGTCAAACAATTTGTTGAGCTTTTAGCTAAATCCGAGTTTTACAAAGAGTGCTTCTTTTACAAGAATTCTCAAGTGCGGTTCATTGAATTGAACTATAAGCACTTGCTAGGACGTGCACCCTACGATCAATCAGAGATTGCATTCCACGTAGATCTTTATGCTTCTGGTGGTTACGACGCCGAAATAGAATCTTACATTTACAGCCCAGAATACGACAACGCCTTCGGTAATTTTGTCGTTCCCTATTTCCGTGGCTTTCAGTCAATTCCTGGGATGAAAACCGTAGGATACAACCGTATTTTCGAGCTTTACCGTGGCAGAGGTAATAGCGATAACGCCCAGTTTGGTAGCAAAAGTTCGCGGCTGCGGTCAAAAATTTCGATGAATATGGCAAATATGATTGTGCCACCTTCATCACCAGCTGCTGGCTTTGCATCAGCCGCACCGACATTAATCAGTTCTCCTGCATTAGGAGATTCTCGGATGTTTGTTGTCGAAGCGATCACTGGTACATTAAACACCAAAGTAGCAGTACGTCGCAGCAGACAAATTTACACTGTGCCTTACGAGCGACTTTCAGCCACATACCAAGAAATACACAAGCGTGGTGGCAAGATAGTTAAAATTACGCCAGCCTCGTAAAAGAGGAGGGGGAGAGTGGAAGAGCAACAGATGAGGGGGATAGAGAAGATGGGGAAGAATTTACTCTTATCACTTCCTTACCTCCCTCGCCTCCTTATCCTTTTCTTCCCGATCCCCAATCCAAAATCACGCCACTTGCTACAACGGAGGGAACCTCCGCAACGCAGTGGCTCCAAAATCTAAAATCCAAAATCGTATGACTGCTGCTTATTCTGCCGAACCAATTCTTTCTCCAGAAGCAGCGATCGCGGCATTAAGTGGTGAAGATAATCAAATCCGCTATTACGCTGCTTGGTGGTTGGGAAAGCATCAGGTACAAGCAGGTTGTACGGCATTGTGTGAAGCTCTGTTTGATGATGGTTATCGCATCCCATCAGGAGGTTATCCCCTACGTCGTCAAGCTGCACGAGCATTAGGGCAACTCAAAAATCCGCAAGCAGTACCAGCGTTAGTTAAAGCGTTGGAATGTGATGAGGACATGGGCTTGCGAGAAGCGGTGATTCAGGCTTTAGCAGCTATTGGTGACAAGCACGCTGTTAATCCTTTACTGAATCTGTTGCAATCGAGTCAACAGCAGCCTTATGAAGCTCTAATTGAAGCGCTAGCCACTTTGCAAGTATGGTCTGCTCGTCCCCTGGTAGAATCTTATCTCAATCATTCTTCTGAGCGAGTACAATGTGCTGCGGCGCGATATTTGTATCTTTTAACTCAAGAACCTCAATATATTGAACGTATTGTCAAAAATCTTAACCATGACAATATGTATTTACGCTGGGCAGCAATATTTGATTTGGGAGCTGTTGGGCATCGCCAAGCTGTAGATGCAATTCTGGCAGCTCCGGTTGCCAACAGTTTAAAGCTGTTAAATTTGAAACGCATTCTCGAAGCTTTGTTAAATAGCGATCGCCCTTGTGAGGATGGCGGTGGATACAATACATCCAAGAAAGACTCTGACAAGGAAATAACACAGTTACTGTTCCAAGCAATTGATGATTTGTTAATTCAGTTGTGAAGTGGCTGGGGATTGGGTATAGGGGATTAGTGATTGGGAAGACTTTTTCCTAATCTTTAGAGCGTATTTTCAGACTCCAAACGCCTTCAGGTTTTAGCCTGAGGCTGCACAAACAAAGCCTGCCAAAAGCAGGCTCAAAATCTTAATTTCTTATAGTCCGCCTCGGCGGACTTTGTTCATATAGCCGCGCTCTTGAGGTGTCGGCTAGTTTGAAAACAGGCTCTAGTCATCTAATCCCCAATCCCTAGTACCTAGTCCCTTTTTTTATATCTGCACTATTTATCTAGCAACAATGAATACACTGAAATTTACAGATAGCCAGCAACTCATTTCCCAATTAAACTCTGCTTCATTGCCAGCAGATGCAGTTTCTGCAATTGCTGCCATAGCTGCTAGTGAAACTACGGAAACAGCAGCGATTTCTGCTTTGATTCAAGCTTTAAGTCATCATCATCCTTCTGTGAGTGCAGCAGCAGTTGAAGTTCTAGTAAAGCTGGCACCTGCGACCGTAGAACCACTAATTAGTAATTACTATAACTCTCGCGATCAAGGTTTACAAGCACATATCATTCAAGCTTTAGCTCAAATAGGCGATCGCACAGCATCTGATTTATTCGCGGAGGTAGTCGGTACAGAAGTCGCCAATCATTGTCAGGGCAATGTCCGCCGTATTGCCGCACGTGGGTTGGGGAAAATAGGCAGCACGACAAAAGATGCAGAAACTATCTGCCGTGTTGTCCAAAAACTGACTTGGGCATTGCTCACGCCAGACGATTGGGGACTGCGTTATGCAGCTGCTGTTTCTTTGCAGGAAATTGCTACGTCAGAAGCTCACTCTGCTTTAATGGCAGCACTTGATCGAGAACCGGATCAAGTTGTGCGATCGCGAATTGCAGCAGCTTTAGAAAAAATTCTGCTATAGAAGTTACAGACAACAGAATCAAAATATGAGCAGGATTGGGAGACATAAATACTTTTGTCTTCTCCCCTCTTGATGCTGTTTTTACAGTAGCTTTGTTTTTAGTATTAATACCTACCCTTCTCTTCAAGTTTCTCTGGTAGTGACAAATTTCAGCAACTAGCCGCAATATTTAAAACTTTTTTGTTAAGAAATCTTTACACATTACCCTATATGTACCAAATTTATATACAACTTCAATAGGTTGTTATATATGCCTTTTGGCAAAAGTTAAAAAAATCTAAACAAAGAAACATTGCGCTTCATTTCGATTATTTACAAAGTTTTGTTACGCAAAACAACTGCTTATTCTCAGTTACAGCCCTTGTATGTAAAGCTTTTGAGGCTTTTCTTATTGGTCTATCTCATTTATTCATAATTTGTAACAGATAATGCCCCTATAGCATTGTATAAACATAAGCTGGAGGGGTTAAACAGCAGGCAAAAGTTAAAGATGGCAATCAATTCGTAAAGTTTGCCAGTTTCTCATAAAAACACTCCAGTTTCTCATTTTTCTCGTTTAACTTGAAAAATGGGAAATGACTCAGAAGAAAAAGAGAAACACTCTCATTCATGGTCTGTGATTAACCAATCCACACTGATAAAACATTGCCAGTTTTAATCAAGACAGCACTCAACTAAGGAATTAGGAGAATATTCCATGTTAGACGCATTTGCCAAGGTGGTTTCTCAAGCCGACTCCAGAGGTGAGTTCCTGAGCAACGATCAACTAGATGCTCTAAGCAATCTGGTTAAAGACGGTAACAAGCGCTTGGATGCCGTTAACCGCATCACCAGCAATGCTTCCACCATCGTAACCAACGCTGCTCGTGCTTTGTTTGAAGAGCAGCCCCAGCTGATTGCTCCTGGTGGTAATGCTTACACAAACCGTCGCATGGCTGCTTGCCTCCGCGACATGGAAATCATCTTGCGCTATGTCACCTACGCTGCATTGGCTGGTGACGCTAGTGTATTGGATGACCGTTGCTTGAACGGCTTGCGCGAAACCTACCAAGCTTTGGGTACTCCCGGTTCTTCCGTAGCAGCTGGTGTTCAAAAGATGAAAGAAGCTGCAATCAACATTGCTAACGACCCGAACGGTATCACCAAAGGTGATTGCAATTCTTTGATGTCTGAATTGGCTAGCTACTTTGATCGCGCTGCTGCTGCAGTTGCCTAATTAACATCACAACAAAAAAGCCCAGAAACCCAAAGTATAGGTATCTCGGCTATAAGTTACAAAACTTTAAGGAGATTCTAGATCATGAAGACACCAATTACCGAAGCAATTGCAGCTGCTGATACCCAAGGACGTTTTTTGAGCAACACTGAATTACAAGCTGTTAACGGTCGTTTTCAGCGTGCTACTGCCAGCATGGAAGCTGCTCGCGCTTTGACTTCCAACGCACAACGCTTGATTGATGGTGCTGCTCAAGCTGTATATCAAAAGTTTCCTTACACCACCCAAATGAGCGGCCCTCAGTTCGCTGCTGATTCTCGTGGTAAGTCCAAGTGTGCTCGTGATATCGGTCACTACCTGCGGATCATCACCTATTCCTTGGTTGCTGGTGGCACCGGCCCTCTGGACGAGTTCTTGATTGCTGGTTTGGCTGAAATCAACAGCGCTTTCGATTTGTCTCCCAGCTGGTACGTAGAAGCTTTGAAATACATCAAAGGTAACCACGGTTTATCTGGTCAAGCTGCTAACGAAGCCAACACCTACATTGATTACGCAATCAACGCTCTCAGCTAGATAGCAACCCGGCCCGGAGAGGGATGCAGCTGTTTGGAATTACCTGGCAGTTGGATCAAGCTCCGGGCATAGTTGTATCTGGGGATTGATAAAAAATATTTATCAAACACGCAAAGAGTGTCAGCGTGGAAATAAATAAGGGGACAGAGAAATATGGCAATTACAGCAGCAGCATCTAGGCTGGGAACAGAGGCATTTAGCGACACGGCTAAAGTTGAGCTGCGTCCCTACGCAAGCAGAGAAGATGTGGAAACAGTTATCCGTGCCGTATATCGGCAAGTTTTGGGTAATGACTACATCATGGCATCCGAACGCCTTGTAAGTGCAGAATCACTCCTGCGGGATGGCAATCTGACAGTGCGGGAGTTTGTGCGTAGTGTTGCCAAGTCAGAACTCTACAAAAAGAAATTCTTCTACAACAATTTCCAAACTCGGTTTATCGAACTCAACTACAAGCATTTGTTGGGTCGTGCTCCCTACGATGAGTCTGAGGTGATTTATCACTTAGACTTATATCACAGCGAAGGATTTGATGCCGAAATAGACTCCTACATTGATTCAGTCGAATATCTGAACAACTTCGGCGACAATGTTGTCCCATATTATCGCGGTTTTGAGACCCAACCCGGACAAAAAACCGTTGGCTTTAACCGGATGTTCCGCTTATACCGAGGTTATGCCAATAGCGATCGCGCTCAAGTAGAAGGCAGCAAAACTCGTCTGGCAAGGGAATTAGGAACTAACAGCGCATCCTCAATTGTTGGGCCTTCTGGCAGCAATTCTAACTGGGGTTACCGTGCGAGTACGGATGTAACACCTAGAAAGAATATGGGAAATGCTGTCGGAGAAGGCGATCGCGTTTATCGCATCGAAGTCACCGGACAGCGCAATCCTGGTTTTCCCAGCGTGCGTCGTAGCAGCTACGCAATTGTCGTACCCTACGAGCGGCTTTCGGACAAAATTCAGCAAATTGTACGCCAAGGTGGCAAAATCGTCAGCGTTACACCAGCGTAATAAAGTCGAGAGTTAGGAGTAGGTGTTATGAGTTAAGAGTTATGAGTCATGAGTTATGAGTTATGAGTTGAAGAAAATATAAATTCTAAACTCCTAATTCTTAACTCCTAACTCTTAACTTCTAGCTCCTAACTCCTAGCAATTGCCTAAAAGCTAATTTTACAGGAGAGGTAAACAAGGATGTTCGGTCAAACCACAGTTGGTGCTAATGGCATTTCTAGTGCAAACAGCCGGATGTTTCGTTATGAAGTCGTAGGCTTGCGCCAAAACGAAGAAAATGACAAAAATAGCTACGACATCCGTCGTAGTGGCAGCGTATTTATGACCGTGCCATACAACCGCATGAACGAAGAAATGCAGCGGATTACCCGCATGGGCGGTAGAATTATCAAAATTGAACCTTTGACCTCAGAAACAGACAACTAAGTTCTGGTAATGATAGAACCAATGGCGGAAGAATATTCCGCAGAAAATGCGCCGCCACTGACAAAAGAGCAAGCGATCGCCAATCTATCATCACCAGATTTAAGTCTCCGCTATTATGCTGCTTGGTGGTTGGGTAAATTTCGCGTTAGTGAGCCAATTGCTGTAGATGCTCTAATTGTGGCGTTAGAAGATGAAGCCGACAGAACCGAAATGGGAGGCTATCCTTTACGACGCAATGCGGCTAGAGCACTCGGTAAAATAGGCGATTTAAGAGCTTTACCAGGACTAATTAAGTGTTTGGAATGCTCTGACTTTTATGTGCGCGAGGCAGCAGCTCAATCTCTAGAAATGCTAGAAAATATTGCTGCTGCACCAGCACTGATGCGGCTGCTAGACGGGGGTGTAGCAGCCGCTATTCAAGTACCAGGACGTCCTCACCTCACCCAACCTTACGAAGCAGTATTAGAAGCCTTAGGAGCTATTGGTGCGACTGAGGCTGTTCCTCTCATTGAACCCTTCTTTGAGCATCCTGTACCGCGAGTGCAATGTGCAGCAGCAAGAGCAATGTACCAACTAACACAAGATGTCTCCTATGGAGAATATCTGGTAAAAATGTTGGACAATAGCAATTTGCAATTACGCCGCGTAGCCTTGGGTGATTTGGGTGCGATTGGATATCTACCAGCATTAGATGCGATCGCCAATGCCAAGGTAGAAAATAGTTTTAAACTCATAGCCCTCAAAAGCTTGTTAGAGCATCAACTTCAACAGGAGTCAGATGCTTCCTCTCTTGGAGTGGATGCCATTCGAGTCATGAACTTGATGGATTCACTTTTATAGTCATTTGTTGTTAGTCCTTTGTCCTTTATTCAAAGCTAATGACAAATGACAAATGACTAGTGACTAATGACAAATGACTGATACCCAACAATTAATTCGCGCCGTAGCAGAAGCAGACTCACCAGCGCGGATGATAGCAGCAGTACAGAAATTGGCAGCTGCAAAAGATGAAGCGGCAATTCCTACTTTAATTGCCGTGTTTGGCTATAACAACCCAGCAGCAGCAGTCGCAGCAGTTACTGGACTGACAGAGTTAGGAGAAGTATCAGTGCCGCAATTGCTAGCACAAATAGATGATTATAACTATGGCGCACGAGCTTATTCAATCAGAGCTTTAGCGGCGATCGCCGATCCACGTGCCTTAAATGTATTGCTAGCATCAGCAGCCACCGATTTTGCCCCTAGTGTCCGTCGTGCTGCAGCCAAAGGATTGGGAAATTTGCGCTTTGCAAAGCTACCAGTCTCAGAACGCCAAACAGCACAAACTAAAGCACTGGAAACTCTGCTGTTCATCTCTCAAGATGCAGATTGGTCAATTCGTTATGCTGCTGTTGTTGGTTTAGAAGCCCTAGCAAAAAACCCTGATTTACAACAGCCAATTCAAGCAAGACTTGCGGAAATTTTGGCAAATGATACAGAGAAAGCTATCCGCGCTCGCGTGCAGCTAGCTCAAAAATAGGGACTAGGGATTAGGTATCGGGGATTGGGAAAAAGACACGGAGAATCGTAAATCACGTTCTATTCCCTGTCCCCAGTCCCCTATCCCCAGTCCCCTATCCCTCATCCCCATCAAACAAGGTAAAAGTAGAGATGCCAATACCATTACTTTCTGTTACTCCTTCCACACAAAATCAGCGTGTCGAAGGCTACGAAGTACCCAGCGAAGACACGCCAACAATTTATCGATTAACAGACGCGATTTCAGATTCAGATATTGATGCCATCATCTGGGCAGCCTATCGGCAAATCTTTAGCGAACACCTAATTTTAGAAAATTATCGCCAATCTTTCCTAGAATCGCAGTTGCGCAATCGGGCAATTAACATTCGCGATTTTATCCGAGGATTAGGTAAATCTGAAGTATACCGCGAAGAAGTAGCAAAAACCAACTCTAACTACCGTTTAGTAGACATTAGCTTCAAACGGTTTTTAGGACGTGCTACCTATAACAAAGATGAGCAAATAGCTTGGTCGATTGTAATTGCCACTAAAGGTTTGCACGGTTTTATCGATGCCTTAGTAGATAGTGAAGAATACCGTCAAAACTTTGGCGACGATATTGTACCTTTCCAACGCCGTCGTTTTAAAGACCGCCCCTTTAATTTGGTCAATCCTCGTTACGCCGATTACTGGCGTAATCAAGAGATTACACGTTCTTTAGAAGGTCAAACTTTCTATCAAGTTGTACGTACAGGAGAATCAGTACAACGCGGCGTTCGTCAAGCAATTCCTTTTACCTTCCTGTCAATGGCTGCGAGTATCGCACCAGGTGGGATGAATTACCAGCGTACAGCCGATAGAGCTAGAAATTTTGCTTCTGTCGCTCAGATTCCCGACACAACTCGTGAATCTGCCACTCCTCCTCCAACTGTAAAACCCACAAAAGTTGCTCTACCTTATCGTTACATTCCTGGTAACAAAACAACTTAAATAGTCATTAGTCATTAGTCATTGGTCATTGGTTTTTCAGACAAAAACAAAACAAATGACAAAGGGAAAATGACAAATAACAAAGGACAAATATTTACAATGTCAATACCTTTACTAGAATACAAACCCAGTTCCCAAAATCAGCGTGTTGCTGGTTACGAAGTACCTAACGAAGATTCTCCAAGAATATATCGTTTAGAAGACTCTCCGACTGAAAGCGAAATCAAAGAATTAATTTGGGCTGGATATCGACAAATATTCAGTGAACACGAAAATCTCAAATTTTATCGCCAAACAAATTTAGAATCTCAGTTGAAAAACCGAGCCATTACTGTGCGTGACTTCATCCGAGGTTTGGCAAAATCAGAAGGTTTTCGTCGCTTAGTGGTAGAGACAAACTCTAATTACCGAATTGTAGAAATCTGCCTCAAACGTATTTTGGGTCGTGCATCTTACAACAAAGACGAAGAAATCGCTTGGTCAATTAAAATTGCTACTCAAGGCTTTGGCGGCTTTATTGATGCTTTGGTAGACAGTGAAGAATATCAAACTAACTTTGGTGATAATACAGTTCCTTACCAACGTCGCCGCTTTAAAGATAGACCCTTTAATTTGGTTACACCTCGCTATGGTAACTACTGGCGAGACAAATTGGAAAATGAGCGTTATAAGTCGGGTGATATTAAGAACTTCTTGGATCTAGCCAAGTCAATTGAGATTAGGACAGTTAATTACAATCCTGTTAGTACTGCCAACATCAAAATTCCTGATACCACCCGGAATACTCAGCCACAAGGTATTCCAGTCTCCGTTAGTCCAAGCGCCAGTTTCCCGTTAAGCTAAACTGAAATGGATAGTGGTTAGTAGGTAGAGATGCGATGAACCGAAGCGTCTGTACATTAAGTTGTTAGTAGAAAATTCAACTAATAACCAAAAACTAACAAACAATCCAAAAGTGGGTCTGGGTAAATCCAAAATTAGTTCACACAATTTTTAGAAGGTTGGTAGGTTTACTTAAAGAATTACTAAGGTGTGAATCGCACAACCTTCTAAAGTGCCAAATCATGCAATGAGGTGAATAAAAATATGGCAGTACCTGTACTCGAATATAAACCCACTACTCAAAATCAGAGAGTTACTAGCTTTGGAACGACAGATATTAATGAAGATACTCCTTATATCTATCGTCTTGAAGAGATTAACTCTAGTGGCGAAATTGAAGAATTAATTTGGGCAGCCTATCGTCAAGTTTTTAATGAACAAGAAATTCTTCAATTTAACCGTCAAATAGCTCTGGAAACTCAACTAAAAAACAAATCGCTCACGGTACGCGATTTTATCCGTGGATTGGCAAAATCAGATCGATTTTATCAGTTGGTAGTTGCAGCTAATAATAACTATCGGCTAGTAGAAATTTGTCTGAAGCGTTTGTTAGGTCGTGCTCCATACAATCGAGAAGAAGAAATTGCTTGGTCTATTCAAATCGCCACTCGCGGTTGGGCAAGATTTGTAGATGCATTGATTGACTCTCAAGAGTATGAGCAAGCCTTTGGTGACAATACGGTACCCTATCAGCGCAAGCGGATGTCAATAGACAGACCGTTTAGCTTTACCCCGCGCTATGGTGCAGACTATCGCGACAAAGCAGGCATTGTTAAAACCAGTTGGGTACATGACACCGAATGGTATAAGTTTTTGACTGTGTCAGCCTATCCTCAAAAAGTCGATTGGAGAATGTTATCAGCTGTACTAGTTGGATGTTCTGCGATCGCCACTTTCTTGCTCGTACTAAATTGGTTTGTAAACAGTTCTATCTTCTAAACAGAATGCGGGAAAATAGTTAATGAAAGAAGATTGCAATCATGCAAGCCTTCTTCTATTTTCCCAAAAGCTCTGTTTAACTTTGTTGATAATTTAAGAGGGAAATTGCCAATGGCACTGCCATTACTTGAATATAAACCCAGCAGTCAAAATCATCGGGTTACAAGCTTTGGCCCGTCCGATCTAGATGAAGATACACCCTATATCTATCGCTTAGAAGATATCAGCTCTTACAGCGACCGGCAAGATATCATTTGGGCAGCTTATCGCCAAGTTTTCAGTGAGCATGAAATTCTGAAGTTCAATCGTCAGCAGCATTTGGAATCTCAGCTGAAAAATGGCTCTTTAACAGTACGCGATTTTATTCGTGGTTTAGCCAAGTCTGAAGCTTTCTATCGCTTGGTTGTCTCGGTTAATAACAACTATCGTCTTGTAGATATTTGCCTCAAGCGCTTTTTAGGTCGTTCATCTTATAACAAAGAAGAAGAAATTGCTTGGTCAATTGTGATTGGCACCAAAGGATTTGGCGGCTTCGTTGATGCTCTAATTGACAGTGACGAATACACCGAAGCATTTGGTGAAAATACCGTTCCCTACCAACGCAAGCGTTTGGTGGATCGTCCCCACAACTTGGTAACTCCTCGCTACGGCGAAGACTTCCAAGAAAGTGCTGGCACCGTCAAAACCGACTGGCGCTTTACATTGCAGAACTTCTACAGCCGTAAGTCTCAAGAACGCCGACTGGCAGAAGGCGATCCTCGCAAATACGCCGACATGGCATCTGCGATCGCTCCCCAAGGCAACTATGCTCAAAATATTCGCGCCGCCGAACTTGATTACATGAGCTTAGTGCCTTCCCGTAGTGGTAGCAGACGCTAACCTCGCCAGCTAAAATCGCAACTCTAATTACTTAATTAGATTGCTAATAATTTGATACTGGGTCTGATTTCCGCACTGATGTGATGATAGCCTTACAGTTTTTCTGTTAGCTAGGCATTGTGTTAGTGGAGATTAGACCCAGTAGTTTTTATTATTAAATAAATATTAGTGAATAGTGGTAAAAACTACTACCTACTAACCATGCATCTTAGTGAACTGCGTTCTCCAGGATATATGAAAATACCTCTTCACCTGTTTCCTGTTCCCTATTCCCTTTGTTCTATATATCCTCCAGCATAAATAATTACACACATCGCTCTATATCGAGTGTGACTTCCGTAGGCAACTCCTGTGACTTTAAAAGCAGAGTTAAAGATATTTTTACGATGACCGCAATCGCTAACTCCATCATCAACAATTAATTGCATGATAATATCCTGAGCGGTATTTGACCCATAGCTAATATTTTCGCCAGCAGTAACTTGCCATTTTCTGTAGCGATTGATGCGAGTAGAGGAATTGCTGCCATAGCCACCATAATGGCAATGGCCTGTTGTACCTTTGGAACCTTGGTCTTTGACAAGGTGTTAATTGTGCTACAGAAGAATTAGTTTTCAATAGTGATAAATAACAGCTAAACAATAGAATCATAGGGGCAATTTGTCTAAATTCTATACGATGCATTCTTAACCTCACGATTTTTGCTCCAGGTAACTTTAAAGAGATAAAATACACCGTCTTTAGTATCAGCTTGTTTGTAAGTTTGTTAATAGATAATTGCTAAAGCTGACTGTTAGGATAAATTATTTGTAATCTTGAACGCAAAAATTCGTAAACAGCAAGTTTACTTATTTAGTAATTAGAGCGCCCTGTAAAATCCCCGACTTCTCTGAGAAGTCGGGGATTTGTGTTTTTCGTTTGTTTATATTGACTTAGCTACTTGACAAGCATAAATTTATAAACAGGTAGTGGTTATTGCATTCTTAATTACTTAGCACTTGTCAGTATTTCCTCTATCTTAGATAGCTGAACTACACCAGAAACAGTATCACTATTCATGATAAAAAATGGTGTTCCAGAAAGACCCAAATTATCTGCTAATTGTATATCTTTCTGAATAACATTATTAGCAATCTGCCTATCTTTCTCAAACTTCTCCAAATCTAAGTTCAGCTTTTTAGCGATATCTACATATAAAGAATCGCCAATTTTCTTTTGATTATTAAATAGTGAATCATGATATTCCCAAAACTTGCCTTGTTGTTGGGCAGCCCAAGCGGCTTCTGCGGCTGGCATAGCTTCTGCGTGAATTGAGATTAACGGGAAATTTTTGTACACTAATTTGACCTTATCCTGGTGCTTCGCTATTAAATTTTTGAGAGTTTTATGAGCCTCAGCACAATAAGGACATTGAAAGTCAGAAAACTCTACCAACAAAATTTTTGGTGTATTTGCTCCAGTGGTAGGAGAGTCTCCTATTACTTTTTGGGGGTTAAATTTTAAATCCTGTAAAAATGCCTGCCGTGTTTGCTGTAATTCCTGCTGCTGTTCCTGTTGATACACTTGGACTGATTCCAGAATTGCTTCCGGATGATTGCGGATAATTTGTAAAACTTGTTCTTCTAGTTGCGGATTAATACGGCTAGCTGCTTGTACTGGAAATGACCACACCAAAACTAAACACACCGACGCTATTACTGTCAGAGTAAGTAATCGTTGCAAAAGTTGCCCAACCAAAGAAAATAATATACGCATAATCATCATGAGCGATAAAATTTCATTCTCCTAGTATTCCCTGAGAAGAGCAAAGAAGAATGCACTATATGTATGTTTTACTAGGTAGTATGGAAAATAGCACTTAGGGTACACCACCAATTCTTGTAGAGTGAGTATTGCTTAACTTTTCTTAAACCTTTATTTTTACGTTCTAGAAAATGCCTACTCTAGGTTATTAAAAAGATGAAAGATTTCAGTTTATTAAAGGCGGCAGGCACATTCTACAGGCACATTCTAGAAGAAAAAACTGCTCTCAGTACGGAGAATACGGAGAAATAGGAGTTAGAGAGATTTTACGTAAGTTCCGTAGTTAAAAATATATGCTGATTATTCTTGACTCTCCAGTTAGCTGGAGAGTTTAAGATTGAATCAAGTAGGCAAGTTTGTAATTTGCACTTTGATAGGAGGACAAATGGGATTTTACTCGCAAAGAATCCTTCCCTATCTGCTTGATTGGTCATTATCTGATTCTAGCCTCGCTAAATATCGCCAAGAGGTTTTAGCGGAAGTTAAAGGAGAAATTCTGGAAATTGGTTTTGGAACAGGATTGAATCTTTCTTATTATCCTAAACACATTCATAAAATTATCACAGTCGATGCAAACCCTGGAATTCATGGGCTAGCTCAAAAGCGGATTCAAGCATCCTCAATTACTGTAGACCATAGAGTGTTAAATGGTGAAAACCTACCAATGGCAGATAATACATTTGATAGCGTGGTGAGTACTTGGACGCTATGTAGTATTGAGAATGTTGAACAAGCTCTCAGAGAAATTTACCGCGTTTTGAAACCAGCAGGAAGATTCTTCTTTGTGGAACATGGGCTAAGTCATGAGCCTGAGGTTCAAGTTTGGCAAAACCGATTAACCCCATTGCAAAAAAGAATTGCGGGTGGTTGTCACTTTAATCGCAATATTCGACAACTTATAGAGAGTGAATTTGATATTGTTAGCCTAGAAGAGTTTTACGCTGAAAAAACTCCAAAAATTTCGGGATATTTGTATAAAGGTATTGCAACCAAGATTAACTAACTTGATTATGTTTTTTCGCTGTATGGGATGTAGGACTCATCTTTTATTTGTTAAAGATGCGTAGTGAACTGACATGACTAAAATGATGCAATAAATTGTTTTGTGGTGTAGATAGGAAACATTTTAGTAGGGTATGTTAGTAAAGCGTAACGCACCTTCAAAAGACTTATTGTTTTTCAACATCAAATCGGATTGTAGGAGCTAAATATGTTAGTTCAAGAAGAACAAAAACTTATTGGTTTAGTTGCTAAAGAAAGTGGCGTGCCAATTAAAACTATTCGCTACTATGAAGAGCTAGGTTTACTCAAAACATCAGGGAGAACTGAGGGTGGATTTAGATTATTTCGCTCTGATGTTTTAGCTCGCTTGAACTTTATCAAACGCGCCCAAAGTTTGGGATTAAGTTTATCAGAAATTAAGGAATTTTTGAATGTTCACGATGAAGGTGAATTACCGTGTGACCATATAAAAATTAAGCTGCAAGAAAAGCTAGTAGATATTGATAGACAAATTCAGCAGTTACTCATCCTAAAACAAGAGTTGGAAGGACTGCTTTCAGGTTGGGAAAGCATTCCTGAAAATCCTGAGCAAACCATTTGTCCTATTATTGAAAAAACTTAGACAATTATGCGCAAGTCAGGGATTCCCTACTTAATATTTACTTTACAAATGACCTCTTAGCTAGTATTCAATCCTTTGTCTAGCTGAGTAAGTAATTATTCACTACCATCTCATACTTACTTGTGCTACATATAGTAAGAAGTAGTAATACATTTGCCAAGCTATAGTTTGGGTTCCTTATGCCCGACTGGTGCGCCAACCTCTGGATTGAGCGTATATCGCACAGCAATGCGTCACTACTCCATTGTTTGATTAGCTCAGTGGCAGAGCATCCGAAGTCATCGGCTGGACGTAGGTTCAATTCCTACATCAAACTCCCCGAAAGTTAGCTCACTGGTAGAGCGATCGACTGTTAATCGATTGGTTGTAGGTTCGATTCCTATACTTTCTCCAACCCTATCCGGGTTAAAAGACAAATTTGCGGAATAGAGCAGTTGGGTAGCTCGTTGGGTGTATACCCAAAGGTCAGTGGTTCAAATCCATTTTCTGCGACCAAAAACCCCGTCAAAAGACACTATCCTGTCAAGGGTAGCCGAATTCAAATTTAATTAAAACTCTGCGATGTAGGTGCTTACTACTGCACATCATCCGTGATGTCGGTAGTAACAGTAAAGGAGCTAGTGCAATTGTTTTCTCCATAACTTGAGTATGTCCCTTCGTTTTCTAAATCCAATTTTCAGGATCTGGCAAACTGAACGGCGTATTTGAGCGCTGTTTTCTTTTTCTAGATTGCCCTTGGGTTAATTGAGGGAAAGTAGCAGCAATCCTAATCCAGTTTTGGAGATGCAATTGCCCGCAACTGAGCTGCAAACACCTGCATTTGCAGAGTTTAAAAATATAATGTAGTATATGTATTACATAAATTAATTCCTTCTCAGGACTTACGCAAAATACCTCTCTAACTCTTATTCCTCCGTGCCTGGAGTGGTTTTATTCTTCCGTGACTGGTGCGTAAGTTCTACTTCTCTGACTTTGGCAGGAAAGGCAACGCCGGAGTCTCTTATACACGATGCCCAGCCCTTTCCAAAAACACAGGGACAAATTCTTCACGCCAAATATATAAATGTCTTTATCAAACCTTCTGCGTCGCCTACAACTGCCTAAGTTATCTATGCAAATTTCTATGTGGAAAACTTTCTATATCAAACCTAACGAAATTGGTATTCTATATCACCGTAGTGATTTTAAAAAAATTTTGCAACCTGGGACTTACACTTATTTTGGTTGCTATTGGCAAGTCAAAACCTACGATCTCAACCAACCAGAAGCGAAAATAGAGAACTTGGAACTGTTGCTGCGAAATCACAGTTTGGAGTTACAGCAATATCTCTTGGTAGTAAGGACTGCATTCAATCAAGCCGCTTTATTGCGCCTCGGACAAAATTGGATCAGTATTGCACCAAATCAACTGCGAGCTTTTTGGCGTGGTTTTATTGAGGTAGAATCTCATCTTTTCAATTTGAATGAAAGCTTGGAATTACCTACGGAGTTTGTACAGCAACTACGTGGAATTGCCTTGAGTGGAATCAAAAAGTTTCAAATCTCGGAGTATGAGATTGGTTTGCTGTACGTGCAGAATGACTTTGTACGACCGCTAGAATCAGGTGAGTATGCTTTCTGGGTGGTTAATAGAGATGTTTCCGTCCGAACTCTCAGTCGTATTGTACCCAATCCAGACTTTCCCTTGGAGGATGTGTTAATTGAGCGGCACCCTGAGTTTGTCGTGGCTTACTGCGAGATAGTTCAATTACAGAATCAGCAAGTAGCGATCGCCCGCTATCAAGGTAAAGCGATCGCCATTCTACCGCCATGCAGTCGCAAGCTATTTTGGCAAGGTGTGGAAGTAGAGGTGATTGACATTAGCACTGATGCTAAGTTGCCCTCTCGCTTGATTGCTGAGTTAGTTACGGGTTTGCCAGAGGCTCTTGCTTTGAGCCGCTATTGTTTGCATATTTGCGAAGTACCCGCGCAGCATATTGGATTGCTGTACGTTAATCAAGAGTTTCAAACTCAACTCCAGCCAGGAAAGCACGCCTGGTGGGTGTTTAGGCGTTCTTTACAAACCGAAGTATTTGACCTTCGCCAGCAAACTATGGAAGTATCTGGTCAAGATATTCTTTCCAAAGATAAAGTGCCTTTGCGCTTAAACTTAACTGCTGGCTTCCGCATCCTCGATCCACTCACAGCCAAAAACAGTTTATCGGATATTACTAGCTACTTATACAAAGAACTACAGTTTGCTTTGCGTGGTGCTGTTGGTGAAAGAACTTTAGATGCGTTGTTGGAGGATAAAGGCGCGATTGATAGGAGTATTTTTGATTATATTCACCAGAAAACAACAGACTATGGAATTGAAGTAGATTCGGTTGGGGTTAAAGATATTATTCTCCCTGGTGAGATTAGGACAATTTTGAGCAAGGTAGTAGAAGCCGAAAAAGCAGCCCAAGCAAATGTAGTCCGTCGCCGTGAAGAAACTGCTGCTACTCGCAGTATGTTGAATACAGCTAAGGTAATGGAGGATAACCCCGTTGCCTTGCGTTTGAAAGAATTGGAAGTACTAGAGCGAATTGCAGAGAAGATTGAAAAAATTCAAGTGAATGGGAGCTTGGATAGCATTTTGACGGAATTGATTCGGATTAATCGGCAATAAAAGGAACTGTGCCTTATTGCTGATAAACAAGAGCCAGAGGTTCTAATTCTCGTTACCAGGTTGAACCTGGTAACGAGGGTGGTGGGCTGCCGCCTTCAGGCTGTTGCATAGGCGTGCAAGATATTTCAGATGAGGAGGTGAATTTTACCACTCATAGCTTATAAACGTGAAAATAGAATCATCCCCTACAAACATCTCTACGGCAAATCAATTACAGCCATGACGAGCAATCTTGTACAGCAACTAGGCAGTCTAAGTACTGGAGAACAACGCCTCATACTTAATAATGTGAGTTGGGAACAATACGAAACCTTGCGAGCAACCTTAGATGATATCCCAGGGTTGCGGATGACTTATCTTGAGGGAACCCTGGAAATTATGAGTCCATCGCCGGAACATGAGGTAAACAAAAAAGCGATCGCGCGTTTAATCGAAATCTACGCATTAGAAAAAGACATTGACTTAACTGGTTACGGTTCCACTACCTTTCGCAAACAAGCCAAAGCCAGGGGGCTAGAACCGGATGAATGTTATTGTTTTGGCGAACTCAAAGAAGTTCCTGATATTGCGATCGAAGTTGTTCTCTCCAGTGGTGGTATTCATAAATTATCTGTCTACCAGGGTTTAGGAGTACCTGAAGTTTGGTTTTGGCAGAACAATCAGTTTTCTGTTTATAGGTTGCGTCAGGAAGGATATGAACTCATTCCTCGCAGTGAATTTTTACCAGAATTAGATTTATCTATTTTGGCTCAGTATGTTAAATTACCTAGTCAAACCCAGGCAGTAAAAGCCTATAGAGATACTCTCCGGCAAAGTTAAGTTATTCCGGCAATCCCTTGACTTGCATTAAATCCAACTCCCGTGCAAATATTTCATCAATCGGCAACATTTGCCCGTCAGTTGTCATAAATTTGTGGTCTTTAGTAGCTCGAATCATCGAACCATCTTCTAAAGAATATTCAAACACCTCTTGTTCACCGCGATTATGCCACTGAGCTATAGGTTGCGTGTACACATAACCGTTACTATCAACCGTATAAATCGTACACTCAATACTTTTTTCTACAATCTCTCCAATAGTTAAAAAACCATATTCTACCGTCAAAATTGCTGTATCGTAACTCAAGCAATATTCAGCAAATTTCAACATCTGCTCGAATAAATCCTCAGCAATTTGTTGTTTAACACCGTTTTTAGCTGCACCATCGATAAACTTTTCTCGCTGTTTTTGCATCTCCGAAACTTTCTTTTTACCCATTGCTCGGCGTAGCAAATCAGCTTGCCCTAAAGAATATCCAGCCATATCTTGAGCAATTTTCATAATTTGCTCTTGATAGACCATAATTCCATAAGTCTCATCTAGTATTGGTTCTAAAACAGTGTGTTCGTAATCAATATTTTCCCGCCCGTGCTTGCGGTTAATGAATTTTGGAATTAATCCAGCATCTAAAGGCCCAGGTCGATAAAGAGCTAAAATTGAAGAAATATCTTCTATATTAGAAGGTTTTAAATCACGCACTATCTGGCGCATTCCAGAAGATTCTAACTGAAATACACCTTCTAATTCACCTGCTTCTAACAGTTCATAAGTCTTTCTCACATCATGAGGAAGTTTGGCACTTTCCCCACCTTTAGCTAATATTTTTTGAGCTTTTCTTTCTTGAGCGGTAATTACATAGGGGTCAATTTTAAATCCATGATTTTCTTCAATTAATTCAATAGTCTTCTGGATCATTGTCAAGTTCTTTAAACCCAGAAAATCCATCTTTAACAAACCCAGCAATTCTAAGTCTTCCATAAAATACTGGGTAATTACAGAACCATCATTATTTCTTTGTAGCGGTACAATTTGATCCAAAGGTTCAGCAGAAATTACCACACCTGCGGCATGAACACCAAAGGTTTTGTTAGTTCCTTCAATGCGAATTGCCATATCTAGCCAATGGCGAACTTTTGGATCGTTATCGTATTTTGCTTTAAATTCTGGTTCTGGCGTTTCATCAGAAATCATCTTTTTGAGCGGCGCTGGTTTCCCCCGTGACACGGGAATCATCTTCGCCATCTTGTCTGCTTCCCCGTAAGGAATATTTAATACTCTAGCGACATCTTTTAATACCGCCTTGGAAGTCATGCGGTTAAAAGTAATGATTTGGGCTACTCTTTCTGTGCCGTATTTTTCATTCACATAATCAATGACTTGATCCCGTTTTTCAATACAGAAATCTGTATCAATATCAGGCATAGATTTACGTTCTGGATTGAGAAATCTTTCAAAAAGTAAGCCATGATGTACCGGATCAATATTGGTGATTCCCATCGTATAGGCTACCAAAGAGCCAGCAGCCGAACCACGACCAGGCCCCACTGGTATATCATTATCTCTAGCAAATTTGATATAATCCCACACCACTAAAAAGTATGTGGAAAAACCCATTTGCTGAATCATTTTTAATTCGTATTCCAGTCTTTCTTTGTAAACTGAATCGATTTCGTTACGAGATTTACGATTCAGTCTTTCTAAAAGTCCTTGCCAAGCAATTTCTTCGACGTAAGTATCTGCTGTATGTCCTGATGGAATCGGATAATTAGGAATGCGAGGTTCACCCAGAATATTGTAAGGTTCGACTTTATCTGCTACTTCTAAAGTTGTACTTACTGCTTCTTCAATGACTTCATCTGGTAGGTGATCGCGAAATAACTGCTTCATTTCTTCAGCAGATTTCAGATATTCTGTGCCGCTATAACGCATTCGGTTATCTTCAATAATTAATTTACCAGTCTGAATACATAACAAAGCATCGTGTGCTTCTACGTCATAACAAGAAATGTAATGAGAATCATTTGTAGCGACAAATTTAATCCCTAACTCACGTGCAATTTTAATAATTTCTACATTTACAATCCGGTCTTCTGGAGAGCCGTGATCTTGAATTTCTAAATAATAATCTTCACCAAATACATCTTTGTACCACTGTGCTACTCTTCTTGCAATATCTGGTTTGCCAGCAAGAATTGCTTGAGGGACTTCACCACCTAAACAAGCACTAGTAACTATTAATCCTTCACGATATTCTTTGAGTAATTCTTTATTAATACAAGGACGGGAAAAAATACCTTTGCCTTGCACACCTTGGAGGTGAGAAAGCGACGTTAATTTTACTAAATTTTTATAACCTTTTGTATTTTTTGCCAAAACAACTTGATGATAACGCGGACGGCGCTCTTGTTTTGTGATATCGCCGTTAATCACATACATTTCATTGCCGATAATTGGCTTAATATTCTTGCTGCGGCAGATTTTAATTAGTTCGATCGCCCCGTACATCACCCCATGATCCGTTAGGGCGATCGCTTTCATGCCCAACTCGATCGCGCGATCCACTAAATTTGGTAATTGACTCGCACCATCCAGCAGGCTGTAATCACTGTGAATGTGCAAAGGAACAAAGGACATACGTTTTCCCTACATGAGCGAACAACACAAGTGTTTTCCATTAAACTACAGCTGTGCAGCCTCTATGTATGCTAGCAAGCAAATTTTGCTAATAGTAGGTAAGCGATCGCACTTTTATCTCAAAGTTCAAACCACCTCGCTATGACTGCCAGACAGCAGATTGAGGTGGTTGCTCATAAAGTATTGATGATAGAGTCAACAAAGAACAAGCGATAAATTGCTGTTTAGATGTATAACTTTAACATCTGCTTCACCCATTATAGGTTTCAAATTAGTAGTTTAATTATTAACTATTTTCTGATTGTGATTAATAATAATATTTAGAGATATACCTTTAATGTGTGTACTAATATACGACATTAAGGCATAAATAAAAATAACTATACCCAGCATCTCTAAAAACTCTTCAATAGTTGTGATGACAGCATAAATTATATTGTCCTGACCATACAAATTTGCCTGGTAGCCACCCAACATTTCTATCCCAATAGTACCACTTATGTAGATTGTCCCAGCTATTAAAAATAAGCGTTTTATTTTTTTGGGAAGAGCAGTGATAAATTTTAAAAACGCTAATAGGAACATGAGTACGAATATAGCACCAGGTATCACCCAAGCAAAGTAAAGAAAGCCACTAGTATTGAATAACTTTTGCGTTGGCGCAATCAGAAGTTCATGAAAGCTCATAAGTTCATCTATAGACAAACATACAAAAATAATTGTTAATGCTCTCCAGTGAGAGATATGGGCTTCACCAGCTATTTTTTTGGCAGAGGTGATTAAAAACAGAAGAATAGAACAAAATAACAAAGCAATCGCTGAATACAGGCTAGGAAAATTTCTCTCTTGATCGACATTAAATAAATATATTAATAAATCCCTCAAAGGATAGTCAGGTAGGAAGTATAAAGAAAACTGTCCAGCAAAACTAATTGTGCAAAGAAATATTATCAACAAAAGCAGCAATCGCAAGGTGTTTTTAGGAGAGAGACACAATAAAACTTTCTGCAATGTTAAACCACTATTTACTGAATCAACATATCTACTTTTAGTTTGTTCTAAAAAATTGTTATCTTGCCTATTATCTCGATTTTGAGACAACTGTTTTTCCTTGGGTATTAATAGGTTGGTAAATACCAAATTTTCCATAAAAAAATCTATAGTTTGCTGCTCAACCCAGCCACGCATTGTGAGAATTTCTTGTAACTTTCTGCCAGATGAAACTTGTTCACTAAGTGCCGTTTTTAATTGGTCTGGTGTTAACAATCCTGCCTTAACTAAACACTTTCCTAGAAATTTTTGCTTGTCTTGTCTACTCTCTATCTTAGTCATGATTGATATATTATTCTTAAATGTTGTATTTAAGCCGATTGCTAACCATTTTGTTAAAATACATAAAAATTAGGTTAACAGAAGGTTATTAAAAAGTAAATAAAAATGATATAAAGGTTAAATGTAAATTTTTTGTATAAAAACTTTATAAACTACACGTATTATTGCGTAATATTTATAATAAATATGTTAAGACGATTAAAGAAAAAATTTAAAAATTAGTTTAAATCTGCAAAATTTTATACACAGTTTATTGCGTACTCTGTATGAAGCCATGTCTGCATTATTTGTGGCTCAAAACTGGGATTGCATCTCAATCTCACTCAGCAGTTAATCTGATGGGAGATATAACTGTGAGTGCTGTGCTCTACAGCAAAAAACCTCGTTCTCTGGACGAGGTTAAATATATTGATGCCTTTGCCAACGCTACAGGTTTATAAAATTTAAAATTTTTGATTAACGCCCCACAGTTTGTACTAGGGGCATTAATGTTGTGCAACTGAAATCGTCAATTTTAAATTGCGACTATTTAGTTTTAAAAAGGCCCTTTTGCGTCACATTCCTTAGTCCAGCACCTTTTAAGAAGTTCAATCCTGTAAAGATATGCGAAGCGACGAGGATCTAATACTAATTTAGTATCACTACTAAAAAGGGGCTGGTTCAGATACTGCCAGAGAGGAAATCTGATTTTGGTGTGTTTTGGAGTCATAAGAGCATGAAAAACTATAAAACTGTCGTAGCAGTAGACGGCATCTGATATTCAAGGTGCCTGTTACTGATTCCCTAGTTAAACCGTACACAATATATATTCAATTGTCCTTAGGGCAATTGCGGAAAATTGAGCAACTCTCTTGCTCAATATTTTATATTATCTTTTTATCGGTATTTTAAGTAACTATTTAAATGTATAAAACTCGAAAAAAGCATAGAATATAACATACCAAAGAATAGAAAAATTAAATGAACTGACTGATTATTCTTGTTTAGGAAATTTAATCCGGAATTTCAAATAGTTAAATAGGATCAATCTCCAAATTATACGAAAAAGTGCTTATACTTTGTAGAGCGATCGCGATTTTAAGAGCCAGTAAAATTACTATCAAACAAAGTTCGCAAGCTTAGTTACCAAATCAGTAAAATCAACACTTGTTACTACGTAATTCATGATAAAAAAACCCACTTTTGTGGGCTTGAGGGAATATTTAACTTTTTCGATTAAGTAAAATTTTTCTCAGTCTCTACATCATACCAGCAAGGCGACATGACTTAAGGTAATAATTAATAGTGATTACCCGCTTTGCGATGATGGACAGCAGTAATGCCTTCTGGTTTGAGTAATTTTCCATTGTCAACAATCGCATATACAACCCAATGGTCACCACATTCCATACGTTTGTTGACCGAACATTCAAGATATGCTAGAGCATCGGTGAGAATTGTACAGCTGTTATCTGCAACTGCTGTGGGAAAACTTGCAAATCTATTTTCTCCTGGGGCAAAAGATTTACGGAAGTGTTTCATGTAATCTTGATAATTCTCTTCACCCAGGATATTTAGAACAAACTTACCTCCTGGATACATTAGAGACTCAACTGCCCGATCTTTAGCGATCGCAACCGTAATACCTGGAGGATTAAAAGTGGCTTGTGATACCCAAGCACCAAGCATTCCGGTACAGATATCACCAAGCTTGGCAGTGACAACGCAAACTGAACCAACTATCCTGCCGATCGCCTGCTCAACAGGAGTAGCAGCTGGTTGAGGCATTCGCTGTTTTTTAGCTTTTTTGAGTGTTTGGGCAAAGTCTGTACCCATTTCTTCACACTCTTTTAGAGTAACGTCTGTAGGTTTAAACCTTGCCTTTAAGGTTTCAAACCCAAACTTAAAACCAGCATCTTTGAGCTTTCCTTCTATTAAGTCAAATGCTTCTCCACTCCAACCATAGGAACCAAAGACACCAGCTAGTTTAGTGTTATCACCAACGGATAGAACAATACCAAGGGCTGTGTGGATGGGAGTAGGCGCATTACCACCGATCGTGGGAGAACCCATGATAAAGCCATCGCACTTTTCAATGGCAGCGCGAATTTCATCAGGTTCGGCAAATTCGCAGTTGATCGTCTCTAAAGCTACTCCTCCTTTGGTGAGTCCTAAAGCAAAAGCTTGGGCGAGAGTTGCCGTATTGCCGTAAGCTGAAGCATAAAGTAAGGCAACCCTAATCTCACGATCAGTTTGCGATCGGCTCCATATCTCATAGGCTTTAGTAAGCTCTAACAAGCCATAACGAATTAATGGCCCATGAGCAGGAGCATACATTCTCACCGGCACTTCTGATATTTTCTCCAGAGCTGCTTGTACCTGAGTTGCATGAGGAGCCATCAAGCAGTCAAAGTAGTAGCGCTGATCTTCCTTCAACAAATCCCAGTCTTCATCAAAAACTTCATCGCCACACAAATGCGCGCCAAATAATTTATTAGAGTAAAGTATTTGGGTTTGCTCGTCGTAAGTACAAAGTCCTGTCGGCCATCGTGGACTAGGAATAGGAATAAATTTTAAAACATGGCCTTGTCCCAAATCCAGAGTTTCTTTCCCCCGCATCGTGATAATTTTCAACTCACGGTTAGGAAAAGTAGCACGTAAATTGGCAGCGCAGGGAACTGAGCAAACAAAAGTGAGTTTTGGAATTAAATCTAAAAGCCCTTTGAGGGTAGCGACACGGTTAGGATTAAAATGACCTAAGATTACATAATCCAATCCTTCCCAATCATTGAGACATTGTCGCAATGCATCTAGGTAAATTTGAGTAAAAGTTTCCGGCGGCGGGTCGATAATAGCAGTTTTATCAGCTTTGATTAAGTAGCAATTCGAGGTAGTACCTCTAGCAAGTGCGTATTCAATTTCAAAGCGCAGACGTGTCCAACTACGCGCTCTGAGTACAGTCGTATTTGTGGCGATTGGTAAAACCTGCACGTCACGAGGATTGGGATTATTCATAGGCTTTGTGTGAGGAGAGGGCGAAATAGTTATAAAGAAAGACGCGGGGAGGGTAAGACGCGGTGACGCGGAGAAATTATCAAAAATATTCCCCGTGTCCCCGTGTCCCCGCGTCAACCAACACGAATGACTGGAATTAGCTTTAGTAGTAGTTACCTACCTTGCGATGGCGAACAGCTGTCAAGCCGTCGGCTTTGGCAACTCGACCATCAGTGACGTTGCAGTATAAAATCCAGTGGTCACTACATTCCATGCTGCTCTTGACTTCGCATTCCATATAAGCAAGAGCGTCTGTGAGAATTGGAGCACCGTTTTTAGCTGTTTGAGTTTTCACTCCGGCAAAGCGATCGCTTCCAGGAAGTAAACGCTTGAGGAAATGTTTCTTCAGCTCGTGGTAATTTCCTTCTTCTAAAACATTAAGGACAAACTTATCGCCGACTTGTAACAATGAGTCAATCGCACGATCTTTGGCAACGGCGATTGTAAATCCTAAAGGTTGGATGCTGGCTTGTGCTACCCATGAAGCAAGCATCGCTCCTTTGACTTCATTCTTTTTGGCGGTAATAATGTAAAGTCCACTGCTAATCCTGCCTAAGGCTTTTTCCAAATTAACGTCGATGGATTTAATTTGCTTAATGTTGCGCTCGCGGACTAGCAATTGTCCCAAATCAGTACCCGCTTCTTCACACAATTGGTATGTGGCTGGGGTGGGTGTTTCTTTGATGCGAATTGCAGGGAAGGCTTCTTTGACACCGAAGTCAACAAATCTTCTGCGTAGCGGATCGATTGGTTCATCATCGCCGCCATAACATTCAAAAAATCCAATCACTTGCTTTTCTTTGGTAACGCCCAATAGCGCACTGATTGCAGCTTGAGCCGCAACATTTGCCGTTGGAGGCATACCGATCACAATGCCAGATGATCTACTCGCTAGTTCTTGGATTTCTTGAATCTCCCCATTAGTCAAATCCATCATTTCCACACCGATACCAGTTTTCTGGATACCTTGGGAAATGGCTTGGGCGAGGCGATCGCTACATCCATAGTCAGAGACATAAAACAAGCCAACAATCGTTTCTGATTTTGCTTGCTTTTGGCTCCAACTCTGGTAACACTCTTTCAGAACATCAAGATGATGGTAAAGTAAAGGGCCGTGTCCGTTAGCAATGATTTTAATGTTTCCGAGTTCGCCCATTTTCTTCATTGCATTTAGCAACGAACGAGCATTCGGCCCCATTAAGCAATCGTAGTAAAATCTAAAGTCAGGTTCGATTGCCTCTAGGTTGACATCGAAGGTGTCATCGCTGCAATAGTGCATCCCAAAGGCATCACAGGTGAAGAGAGTTTGGGATTGATGGTCGAAACTGAAGATAGTATCCGGCCAGTGTAAATTTGGGGCGCTAACGAATTCGATTTCGTGTCCTTGTCCTAAATCGACGCGATCGCCACTTTTGACAATCCGCTTCGAGAACGGATCGTGTACCAAATTTTCCAGAAACTGGAGTGCAACTTTTGACGCTAAAACAGTAGCTCTGGGTGCTAATTGGAGAACGTCTTCCACCAAGCCGCTATGATCTGGCTCTGTGTGGCTGACAATAATGTAATCAATCGCTTTTGGATTGACCAGTTTTTTCAAAGTTTCTAAATACAAGTCGCGAAACTTCGTATGAGAAGTATCGACCAAGGCAATGCGATCGCCTTTAATTAAATATGAATTGTAGGTTGTACCATTTTGTAGCCCGAATTCTATATCGAAGCGATCGCGATCCCAATCAAGAGAACGGATTGCCGTCGTGTTGGGAGCAATTTCAACAGTTTGTATAGTAAGTCGTTTTTGGACGTTCTCTGTGAGCGCTGCCATTAGGAGTCTCCGAGCACAAATCATCAGTCTGCTTTTCACTTCTTATTTTGCTCATAATTATTTTTGTAAAGTTGTTCAAAACTCTATTTTTTTGAAAAGTCAATATGTAGCCAAAATGTCTATTTTTTGGCATACACTGTTACTGAAAATCTGTAGTTAATGCTCGTTTTTAGAGTTGAAAATTATAGCAAAAATTGGCAGCTAATTCTATAAAAAATTACAACAAAAAAGTCATAGCAATGTTATTGCTGCTAATGATTTTGTAACGAAAAGCATAAATTTTGCAACCGTTGTATATAATTTTTATGCAATCTGATTTAAATACGGAATCAGAGCATAACCTATGCATTCTGCTAAACGAGGTGGTACAGCATTACCGATTTGCCACATAGCTTTTTTCATAGAGCCTTCAAAAATAAATGAATCTGGAAATGACTGTAATCGTGCCATTTCTCGTGCTGAAATTACACGGTTAAGATAGGGATGAATATGAGTGCCACCGTGATTCTCCTTTACAGTCATGCTAGGTTTATTAGGATACTGGCGTTTAAAAGCATCTATATAAGTTTTGTATAATGAACCACCCGGTGGAACTTGAGCAATTCTTTCCATAAATTTAGGTGAATGACTAGTCCATTCATGGTTAATTTCTGGTATTGGAGTCCAAGCAGGAAGATCTGAAATTCCTGACTCAATAGGTTTATATTGCTCAGGTAATAATTGAGGTTGGGGATAAGGATTCAACATCCCAAATCTATTAGCAATAAAAATAGCTCGTGGGCGAATTTGTGGCACCCCATAAGCAGCAGATTCAAGAATCGCGATCGACATATGAGGATAACCGATATCTGCAAATTCTTCACAAATAGCTTGTTTAACTGCTCCTTTTTTGATTGTGAGAATTCCTGGCACATTTTCCATCACAATATACCAGGGACGTATTTCTGAAACTACTCTCACAAACTCATAAAATAAGCGATTTCTAGGGTCGTTAGGATCGCGTTTTCCTGCTACTGAAAATCCCTGACAAGGAGGCCCACCCACAACTAGATGAACTTCAGGTGAACCGATTTGACTGAGCCATTTTATAGAATTAAATTCTTCGATTTTTCCACAAAAATGATGACACTGAGGAAAATTTCTTTTATAAGTTGCTGAGGCGATCGGATGAACTTCAACACTTGCTAAAGGCTTAAAGCCGACCTGCCTAAAACCTTGAGTAACCCCACCCGCACCGCAAAATAAATCAACAAAAGTATAATCAATTATTGGTTTGGACTGTAATTCTACTTCAATAAATATTTTGTGTGGATCTTTGTCATTTATCTCTAACTGTCGTTGGATGCGTTCATAGCGTCCTAATTTTGCTTGCTTTTGTTTTTGAGAATGATTCTGTTTGTCCCATTCAGGAAACAAAGACAGTTGTGTTGCCTTCATTTGATGCTTACTAGTATCTTTTTTTGTTCGGGGAAAAACTTATAATTCAGTGTAGATTGAGTTGAAAGAGTGCAACTCGTCCTACTATTTATAAATCTTACTTCAATTGATTGACGCAATATTTCACTAGCGATTTTGGCTAAATCGGCTCTCTCATTTTGAAGATTTATGTCCCTGTAGTACTGGTGTAATGAATAAAACCAGATAAATCCGGTAAGGTGAAATTTTTATTAGAAGAAATTAGCTTTATTGTCTATAAAGTTTTATCTAAAAAAATTAAGATTTTATGAAGAAACCTTTGTGCAATTTATGCATGAAATGAATATATTTTTATCGTTTTTAAATATGGATATTATGCACTACCTGCATAATCAAAATATACTGTGAGTTTCCTAAGCTTGGCAACCTTTTTGTCGTAGCCACCCATGCTGCTCCTCATATTATAGATTCACAGCTTAAATCGATTTTAAAGATTGGAGCAGTAAGATTATATGAACATATAAGTTCCAGAGTTTTGAAAGAGCGCAGTGAGAAAATTAATAGTCTAATTACTCAACAAGACTTACAACAACGTTTCTTTACTTTTTGGGAAGAAACACCATTACGTTGGAAAAGGTTGAAGGATGAACTTCTAGCTGTTTTGGGAGAAAATCTTCCAAAGACACGTCTATCTCAAAGTGATAAAGACATTTGTAATTTAAAGCATGAAATTCCTCAGCAGATAGCAGAAAAAATTAAAGCCTACGAACAAACAAAATCAGAAATTGAGCAGCGACAAAAAGAACTTCAGCAATTAGAACAAGAAGAATCAAAGCGTGTATTTCAGGTAAAACAGGGAAGAGATAGAGTCCATCAAAAAATTTCTAATTTGCATAGTCAGACTAAAGACTCGTTTCGGCAAACTTACAACAATATGGTTCATCTTGCTGCTGTTGAGACTATGATACGGAATCGCTACAACAATAAGAGAGATGCAAAGGAATATGCAGCAGGTTACTTAGTAGAACAACTTCAAGGTGAGCTAAAAAATACTATTAAACAAAATTCTGAAGATTTGAAGGCAGAAATCGATAAATTCCTGGAAACTTATGAAAAGGTGTTTCTCAAATTACCTAAACTCAACGTTGGTTCTGTCTCTATTCCTTTTGACTCAAAGGGAGCATTTCTTGGTGGTTTAGCAGGTGCTGGTGGAGTTGGTGCGCTTGCTTTGTGGGCAACTTCATTAGGAAATCTTGGTGCTTATATCTTGGTTGCCAAATTTGTTAGTCTTCTTTCTGCTTTAGGAATTAGTATTAGCGGAGGCGTAGCAACTGTCGTATCTTTTGTTGCTGGCATTGGAGGCCCCATAACTTTGGGAATAGGATTAATTGCAGCTGCTACAATGATTGGATTGTCACTTTTTGGAGAATCATGGCAGCGTCGTCTAGCCAGGAAAATTGTTAGTCATTTTGAAGAACAACAAGTACTCAACAAGTTTCTTCAAGGAGTTGATGAGTACTGGCAGGACACTGGTAAAGCCTTTGATAAGGGAGCAGATGCTGTAGAAAAAAGCTTTCAAGACTACATTCAACACCTTCGCGAGCTATGCTCAAATGATGATAAAGCTTCTAGAGAATATGTTGAGTACATTTTATCCGTACTTAGGGAACTGGCAAATTTTTTCACTGCAATCCCTTGGAAGAATCATACATAGCAAGCATAGAAATTTGTAAATAACAACACTTAGACTCACAAACAATAAGTTGTGGGTCGAAAAATTTTGAGATTGCATTGATTTTATTGAATATGAAATCCGAGTATAAACCCCCTTTTGAATAGCCCGTGCAGGTGGGCTTGGTTTGTATCCCGCTCTCGTGTTATCCCGCCCAGAACTGAAGTTCTAGGCTAATAGCCTAAGTTCACTCAAGTGGACTGAAATTTTTGTTGAGTCTACTTCTAGTAGACTTTAGCTATTAGCCAGAGAATTGATTCTCTGGCGGGATAGCAACGAAGCGAGAGATTTAAAAAATGTAGGCAACGACAAGGCTTCTAGCCTATGGGTATAAAGTTTAATTTGAGTTTCCAAAACTACTGAAATTTTTTGTCGCACTTCAATTCTCTGAATACTTCAATTCTCGAAATTATCAATAAAAAACAAAATCCACCTACACATATTAGTGTCAGGTGGACTTAATTATTTTGAAGTGGATCCGAGCAGAGTCGAACTGCTGTCCAAACTGGGTATTGACCCCCCGCTCATTCACAGGTTTAGCCTTTCTTACCCTCAAGGCGGGAAACGTTCATTATCCCGAACGGTAGGATTCTCTGGTGAGGTCTTTGTCAACAAGCCTACCAGAGGAGACTTGCTAACGCATCCGTTGGGGTTTGCCCCTAGCCCTTAACGGAGTCAGACTAGAAGCGCTCGAACCGTTAGAGGTGTTTAGGCAACTGCTACAGCAGCTTCCTTACGAGCAAATTTTACGATGTTGTTCGCATTTACTTTTTTTTTGAGCCTTGGATTTACGAGAGATGACTCACTCTCGACCTGGATCACAGAGTAGCTTTCGCCAGCCTGTCGAAACCGGTGCGGACCCATGAGGTTCTTATATTCTTATTATAGTGTGCAGTTTTAAACTTAGACACTATATTGAGAAAAATTCTCGATTTTTGAGAGGGGATTGGGGATTGGGTATCGGGTATTAGGAGAGGATGCAGGGACACGGAGAATTGATCGGCACGTTCTTGCCCCTTGTCTTTTTGTCTCCCCCTCCCCCCATCCTCTTTCTCCGTGTTCCTCCGTTGTCCTAACTTAACGCTTGGGCGCCACCAACAACCTCAAGAATTTCTTGGGTAATTGAAGCTTGCCGGGCTTTGTTGTAAGACAGGGTAAGGGTGTTAATTAACTCAGCCGCGTTATCGCTGGCATTACTCATGGCTGTCATCCGCGCTGCCAGTTCACTGGCTGCTGATTCTTGCAGTGCTCGCAATAACTGGTTAGTTAAGTAAAGAGGTAGCAAAGAATCCAGAATTTGCACCGGATCTTGCTCGAAGATCATGTCATTGGGAAGAGACCGAACTTGAGCAGTCACTTTCTGTCTTTCTACTTCAAACTGACCGCCACGAGTTGTCAGACGGAAGATTTCGTCGTCTGCGGTTTCTAAACCTTGAGTGTCAAGGGGAAGCAGAGTTTGTACTACCGGACGAGAGCTAACTAGGGATACGAACCGGGTGTAAATTAACTCGATTCTGTCTACGCTTTCTGAAAGAAACAAAGAAAGCAGTTCGTTAGCAATGTTGGAAGCTTCGGCTGCGGTAGGAATTTGTTCTAAGCCGGTGTATACAGCATCAATTGGTTGATCGCGACGTTGAAAGTACTGTGCGGCTTTGCGCCCCACGATCACAAATTTGTAATCTACACCTTCTGCTTTGAGTTCCTTGGCACGATTTTCGGCACGCTTGATGACGTTGGTGTTATAACCACCGCACAAACCCCGATCGCCTGAAATTACCAACAGCCCTACTGACTTAATTTCCCGCTTTCTGAGCAAGGGTAGGTTTGCTTCTTCAAACCGCAAACGGGCTTGCAAACCGTAGAGTACTTGAGCTAGGCGATCGGCAAAGGGGCGAGTGGATAATACCTGCTCTTGGGCGCGACGTACCCTCGCTGCCGCCACCAGCCGCATAGCTTCTGTAATTTTTTTGGTATTTTTAACCGATTGAATGCGATCGCGTATTGCTTTGAGGTTAGCCATAATCTTTGATTAGAGACTAGGGATTAGAGGCTAGGGACTAGAGAGATTAAGAATGAGAGGTTAGGGATTGGAAAGATGAGTATTACCAGAATTTAGGGGATTTAATCTACAACCCTAGCCCCTAGTCCCTAACCCCTATCCCTTAATTACGCCGTTGCCAAGAAGGTCTTCTTGTATTCATTAATTGCTTCTTTCAGGGCAGCTTCTTCGCTATCACCCAGTACTTTCTGTGATTGTACACCTTTAACATACTGAGGTTTGCTAGTCTTTAAGTACTCGCGGAAACCCTTAGAGAAAACAGTAATTTTATCGGCGGGAATGTCGTCCAAATAACCGTTAATACCGGCATAAAGAATTGCCACTTGCTCATACACTGCTAGAGGTGAGTTTTGCGGTTGCTTTAAGAGTTCCCGCAAGCGCTGACCCCGTGCTAACTGATCTTGGGTGGTTTTATCTAAGTCAGAAGCAAATTGCGCGAAGGCTTGCAGTTCATCAAACTGCGCCAACTCCAACTTCAACTTACCGGCAACTTTTTTCATTGCCTTGGTTTGAGCGGCAGAACCTACCCGCGATACGGAAATACCGGGGTTAATTGCAGGACGAATACCAGCGTTAAATAAGTCAGCAGAAAGGAAGATCTGACCGTCGGTAATCGAAATTACGTTGGTGGGAATGTAAGCGGATACGTCACCTGCTTGAGTTTCGATGATTGGCAGGGCAGTCATGCTACCTTTACCTAATTCGTCACTCAGTTTAGCTGCTCGCTCTAACAAGCGAGAGTGGATGTAGAAGACGTCTCCAGGATAAGCTTCCCGTCCGGGAGGACGACGCAGCAGCAAGGACATTTGTCGATAGGCTGCGGCTTGCTTGGAAAGGTCATCGTAAATAATTAGGGTAGCTTTGCCTTTGTACATGAAGTACTCAGCGAGTGTCGCACCTGTATAAGGAGCTAGGTATTGCAGGGTGGCAGGGTCACTGGCGTTGGCAGCAACGACGATGGTGTAGTCCATAGCGCCTCTGTCTTGCAGTGTTTGCACGACGTTTGCCACGGTGGAAGCTTTTTGACCGATCGCTACGTAGACACAAATTACATCTTCTTCTTTTTGGTTGAGGATGGTGTCAATTGCGATCGCTGTCTTACCAGTTTGACGGTCACCAATAATCAACTCTCGTTGACCGCGGCCGATGGGAATCATCGCGTCAATAGCGGTGATTCCGGTTTGCATGGGTTCGTGTACGGAGCGACGCGCTACAATACCAGGTGCTGGAGATTCTATCAAACGGCTTTCATTGGTCTTAAGGTCTCCCTTGCCATCAATGGGACGACCCAAAGCATCAACAACGCGTCCAATAAGGGCTTCTCCTACCGGCACCTGAGCAATTTTGCCAGTAGCGGTGACGGTGCTACCTTCTTGAATTTCATGGCCTTCACCCATCAACACCGCACCGACGTTGTCTTCTTCTAGGTTGAGGGCAAGACCAATGGTGCCATCTTCAAATTCTAATAGCTCACCCGCCATCGCTTTTTCTAAGCCATAAACACGGGCGATACCATCACCTACTTGCAAAACCGTACCAACGTTAGCTACTTTGACTTGTTGGTCGTATTGCTCGATTTGTTGCTGGATAATGCTGCTGATTTCGTCAGGTCTGATGCTAATTGCCATTTGTCTATCTTCTTGCTGTCGAGACGGAAAGATTCAAAAGTTAGGAGTTTAGAGTTAGGAGTTAAGAATTAAATTTTAGTAGTTGAGAGTTACGAGCTTAAGAATCAAATCTGTTACTCATAACCCAGAATTCATAACTCATCACTCATAACTTTCTAGGCACTGGTTAAGCGCAAAGAAAGGCGACGCAATTGACCTCGCAAGCTTGCGTCAACTACCTGAGAACCCACTTTTATAATGACACCACCGATGATGTCACGATCAATTTTGGTGTCTAGTTCTACTTCGCGAGCGTTGGTCATAGCTATGACCTTTTCTTTGACTGCTGAGGACTGCGCTTCGGTCAGAGGAACGGCAGATATTACTTCTGCTAACACTGTTTGTTTGAGTTGCCGCAACAGCGCCAAATACTGCTGGCAAATATCTTCCAGTAAAAGAATGCGCCGTCTATCTACCAGCAGCATCAAAAAGTTACGGAGATAAGTGTTAGCACCTTCACCGAAGATGCGATTGATGACTGCCTTTTTATCCTCTGGTGGAATAAAAGGATTGCCAAAAAAGTTCCGCAGTTGCTCGCTCTGGGACAACAAGTTTAGTAAAGAGCGTACATCCTCACCGAACTCTTCTGTCTGGTTTTTTGATTGCGCTACCGACATTAAAGCCTCTGCGTAAGGCTGGGCTATTTCGGCTGTTGCGATATTAGTTTTCATCCCTTGCCTCCCAGTAGTGCGATGCTGCGATCAATTAATGTTTGTTGGGCATTGTCAGAAATTCCACTTTTTAGTTCTGACTCAGCTTTTTGCAATGCCATCGCAACTACCTGCTGCCGCAGTTGAGCGATCGCTCGCTCTGTTTCTGTACTTAAATCACGGGCAGCTGTTTCTTTCAAACGTTGCACATCTTCTGCTGCTCGTGCCAAAATTGCTTCACGAGTTGCCTGAGCGTTTTCTTCAGCAGATTTACGAATTTGTTGTGCCTCTGCTTGTGCCTTGGTCAACTTCTGCTGTGCGTCAGAAAGCTGTGCAGCCGCTTCCTTTAAGCGCTCTTCTGCTTCCCGAATTGCTGTTTCAATATTTGAGCGCCGCTCGCTCAAAGTGTTGCCTACAACTTTACGCCCAAAGTAAAATAATACGCCAACCAGAATCGCTAAGTTAATGATGTTGGTTTCTAAAATGTCTAGGTTGAGACCGAAACCGCCTTCTGCTGATTCTGCTTCTGCCAATGCTTCTGTGGCTAGTAATAAGACAGTTCCTATGATACCCATCTACAACTGCGCTGCTCCCTTACTAGTAAGTTTAGAACTTTCCCCAAAGGAAAAAAGGGAAAAAAGTGTCAATGCGTGACACTTAATTCAGCGCTTACAGAGACTACGCCCCGCTGCGCGTATGCCTTTTTTGGAACCGATTTTGCGAGCTTGATCAAAATAGCTCTACTTCCCAACTAAACTTGGTTCCAATAGTTTTTCTAGAATTTGCCTACTAAAAGCATCTACTTGTTGTTCTAAAGAACGTAAAGCTTCCTGCTTTTGCTGTTCTATTTCCTGAGCCACCTGTTCTCGTTGAGCTTGAGCTTCTCTTTGTGCTTCGGCGATTTTCTCAGCAGTAATTTTCTGAGCATCTTCCTGAGCTTGAGTCACGACTGCTTGAGCTTGCTTGCGAGCATCAGCAAGTTGCTGCTCATATTCTTTGGTCAATCGCTCAGTTTTAGCCAAGCGTTCGCGAGCTTCCAGGTTATTCGTTCGGATGTAATTATCGCGATCGTCCAATGCCTTGGTCAGTGGCTTATAGAAAATCACATTCAATACAGCTGCCAACAGCAGGAACTGCAATGCCATCAAGGGCAAGGTAGCATCGAAATCAAACATTTCTCTCCTCTTTGGCTGGGACAGCAGTTTTCATGGCAATATTTTCAGTCAACCCTTGATTGTGTGTCTAGAGACCCAATAACTATAAAGGGTCACCCTAGACTACAGACGTGAACTTTCACGTCTGTTAATTACATAAAGAGTTTTAAGTCTTAGGAAAATGGGTTAGCAAACAGCAACACCAGCGCAATCACCAGACCATAAATTGTCAGTGATTCCATGAAAGCTAGAGTTAACAGCAGAGTACCGCGAATTTTTCCTTCTGCTTCTGGCTGACGAGCAATACCTTCTACTGCTTGACCAGCAGCATTTCCTTGACCAATACCAGGGCCAATTGCAGCTAAACCAATTGCCAAAGCGGCAGCAAGAACTGAAGCAGCAGAAATTAATGGATCCATTTTGATTTTCCTTACTTCGACTACAAAACGAACGGTTTTTGGTTTGAGATTTTAGATTTTGAATCAAACTCAAAATTCGAGCTGCCAAAATCTAAAATTACATCAACTGAGGACTTCAACAGTTAACAGTTATTAGTTATCAGTTTTTCTTTACTGTTCACTGTTCACTGTTCACTGTATCTAATGTTCCTCATGCTCTTCACCACCATGTCCCTCCATCGCCTCATGAATATACGCGCCTGCTAGTGTGGCAAAAACCAGGGCTTGAATGGCACTAGTAAATAACCCCAAAGCCATTACCGGCAGAGGTATGAATAGAGGAACTAAAAGAACCAGCACTGCCACCACTAGTTCATCCGCCAAGATGTTACCAAAAAGTCGGAAGCTTAGGGATAGAGGCTTGGTGAAATCTTCTAGAATCGCGATCGGTAGCAGGATCGGTGTCGGCTCGATATACTTTTTAAAGTATCCCAGACCGCGCTTGCTAAAACCGGCGTAAAAGTAAGCCAAAGATGTCAGCAACGCCAGTGCTACTGTCGTATTGATGTCATTGGTCGGAGCCGCTAATTCACCCGAAGGCAGCTTGATGATCTTCCACGGCACCAAAGCACCCGACCAATTTGAGATGAAGATAAACAAAAACAGTGTGCCAATAAATGGCACCCAAGGACGGTACTCTTTCTCACCAAGCTGGTTTTTCGTCAGATCGCGAATAAATTCCAAGGCATATTCCATCAAATTTTGTATGCCACTAGGAATTCTCTGGATGTTCCGAGTCGCGGTAAGTGAAGCCACTACTAGAATGGCAATCACAAACCAAGAGGTGAGAAAAACTTGTCCGTGTATTTTCAGATTGCCCAATTGCCAGTAGAAATGTTGACCGACTTCTAATTCGGCAAGGGGAACAGAATTGAAGAAGTTCAGAAAATTCAGCATTTCCTTCCCATATCAATTATTTCTCCAATCTTAGCTGGAGAACAGGAACAGAGCCTGGTGTGGATTTTTTCCCAAAAACCCCACATTGAGCCATTTTAAGGTTGTCGAGGATTCGGTAAAGCAGAGATAAACGCCTCCCGAATGACGTAGAAGATGAGCGTTGCTTTATAAGTGAGAAAACCCAAAAATATGGGCAATATTTGTAGCTGATTCCACCGAGATGCCACTAGAATTATGATTACTAGTAAAGCAAACCGATTTTTACTCAACTGCCGTTTTTCTTGGCCCAGTCGCTCAACATCTTTTGCCAACATCCTCACATAAACCATGCCAGTAGCTGCCCCAAGAAGATAATTTAGGGCAATGTTTAGGGAATAGAAAATCCACACAGAGATAAAAATAATCCCCGTCAAGACAAGTGTAATTACCAAGAACTCCTGATAGAGTTGATAAAACTCCTGCATGGAGTCTACTGGTTCTGTGTCCTCAAAACCAGATTGAGTATCTTGTCGTTGTGTTGGTGTGGGATCAGTTGATTCATCAGACAAGCTCACGGGACTCGAAACCAGTACAGCTAATTATGTTGACTGCACATTCAGCCAGCTAAATCATATCACGATTGAGTAACAATACTTTAGAAAAAAACAATTCACTTAACTGTTAACCAATGGAAACGGAGTGTGGAGAGTGCAAGATAGCAAGCCCAGATGAGCGAGGAAGAGAACGATTTCTCATCTTGTGCCTCTACTATACTATCTCATGCTTCTTGGGACTGTGCGTTTTTCTGAAAGTCATAGCAGCACCATTTTCGATTGAGAGAGCATTAGTTCTCGTTACCAGGGAACGGGGAAAAGGGGAAAAGGGGACAAGGGGACACGGGGAGGAATAGACTAGCAACCTATTAACTACTAACCACTAACAAATGATTATTGACCACTGACTAATGACCAATGATTATTTAATGATTAAGCAGGTGTTAATAAAATTAGCTGTTGCTTGAGGAATTTTCTGAGTTCATCTAAACCAAGCTGCACATTTGCCAAAATCTCGGCTACTGTTGATTGACTATTACAATTTTGGAGAAACTCCAACTCTGCTGGTGACAAGTTGACTATTTGGTAATCGTAATTAAATATACAATGGCTGGGAAAGCCATCTATACAGGGATTAAGTTCGGGAATAGCTGCCAAAAGGATTTTATCCTCTGACCAGTCAGCTTTAGCTAGGGGAGGGCGACCGAGGAAAAATTCGTAATGGGTAACTTCTGGATCTAGTAATTCTATGAGGCGATAACGTTGGCGATCGCTTAAATTTTGCGCCCGTTCAATCAATTCTGGTGCTTTGCTCAAAAGTCTTTCTAAATCCCAAAAACCAGGATTAGAAAAACCAATAAATTCCAATCCCGATGCATCAATTAATTCAAATAAAGTTTCAATATTGTAGTCTATTTCCTGGGGATGGACGTACATATCGGCAAAGCACTCGTCACGCTGATTTTCCAGTGACCAACGTTCTTTTTCTCTCTTGACAAGTCGATTATGTTCTGGAAGCGAGGTAAATATCTTTCGTCCTACCTGAACACCATCGCGGTAGTCGCCCTGTTTTTCGCCTTGGAGGAGAGCGATCGCTTTTTGCATCAGTTGAATTTCCCAGCGTCCCAACTCTCCATACACAAAGATGTGCATTAAGCCGCCTGGGGCTAACTTCTTTGCTAAGGCTTGCATACCGCGAATCGGATCGGGTAAGTGGTGCAGCACTCCTACACAATTAATAAAGTCAAACTCACCCGGAATTTGTTCCACATCGTACAAGCTGAGGTGATGAAACTCCACGCGGTTTGCTTTTGAACGCTGGCAACGCTCTTTTGCTACTTCTAGAGCACCAACACTGAGGTCAATGCCTACAACACTAGCTTCAGGATTAAGGTGAACTAAGTACTCTGTTCCTACTCCCGTACCACAGCCAGCATCTAAAATGTGGATGTTTTGCTTTTGAGGTTTTCGTCCAGTACAGAAGTTGTAGGCAGCTAGCCAATTCCAACGCCAGTTATAACCTGGGGGCGGTTTATCTAGTAGCGGTTCTGGAGGAAAGGGGTAGGTGTTGTATAAATTGGCAACAGCAGCGCTAATGGTTTGTGAGTCGGACATATCTGGAGCTGTAATCGCAGTATTTTTGAGTTTATCGCTTGTGGTTGCTATTTAGGCGATCGCGTTTGAGTAGAAGGCAGAAGGCAGATGGAAGGACACGGGGACAATGAGACGCGGGGACACGGGGAATATGATTTTTAATCAATCAGAATACGATTTGCGTTGTGAGTGGGGTCAACAAGGAATTGTCCAACTTGCTTCTATCAGTGATGTAGTTGTAATCATTGATGTACTTTCTTTTTCAACCTGTGTGGAACTCGCCACTAATAATGGCGCGATGATTTTTCCGTATCCAATTAAAGACGAATCAGCAGTAGATTATGCTAAGTCGGTACAGGCAGAGTTGGCAAGTCATAGACAGAGTTTGTCTACAAGTGGATATTCTCTCTCCCCAGCATCGCTAACTCAGATTCCGGCGGGAACTCGACTAGTTTTGCCCTCACCTAATGGTTCTACTCTCTCCTTGCTGACTGGGACTACACCCACCTTGGCTGGTTGCTTGCGCAACTGTGAAGTTGTGGCTCAGTTTGCCCAAAGGTATGGCAGTAAAATTGCCGTGATTCCTGCTGGTGAGAGGTGGCAAGAGGATAGTAGCCTGCGATTAGCGTTTGAGGATTTGATTGGTGCAGGGGCAATTCTCAGCTATTTAGATGGCAGTTTATCGCCAGAAGCAGAAATTGCTGTGGCGGCATTTCATGCTTTTAAAAAAGATTTATTGGCGTATTTACAAAAATGTAGTTCTGGCAAAGAATTAATTGCACGTGGGTTTGAGTCAGATGTTGAACTGGCAGCAGCTTTTAATGTGAGCAATTGTGTACCTTTGTTTACTCAAAACGCTTACGTTAAACAAACTGGTGTGGCTTAGGGAACGCATCGCCAAAAAAACTTGAATACATTGGAGCGCATGGATTTTATTGCGATCGGATAAAATCAAGCTAGCTAATACCCTTTTGGCAAACTCTCTGCATGAGGCTTGGTTATCTACAGATACAAATACAAAACTTAGGTTTTTTCTCAGGAAACTGGAGTTGGCATCTTAAATAACCTATACATTAACGCTACAGTTTCTACACACTTCTTAATAAAGCCCCAGATAAATCGCAAAACGTTCTAATCTAAAAGCTGATTGGGTTAATTTTTTTCTGGCAGATTAGAAGGCGACACGGGAGTGCATAAAAATATCCATGTGTCAAGCCTAAAACTGGCTCAGACTTAACACATAAACGCATATGATGGGAGTTTTACAAATCCGATGAGTGTTAAGGCAAGTGGTGGAAGCTCAGTTGCGCGTCCGCAACTATACCAAACCCTAGCAGTATCAACCATTTCTCAGGCAGAGCAGCAAGATCGCTTTCTGGGAACTGGTGAACTGAGTGAACTGGCTAATTATTTTGCATCTGGCGCAAGACGTTTAGAAATTGCCCAGATACTAACGGACAATTCCGAGATAATTGTTTCTCGTGCTGCCAACAGAATTTTTGTTGGCGGTTCACCAATGGCTTTCTTGGAAAAGCCCAGGCAACCAGAAGTGGCGATGGCAGTAGCAGCAGCTGCATCTTCCTCGGATGTCAGAGATGCAATGAAATTGGGAACTGTCACCTATGTGGAAACTCGTGGTGGCTTCCTAGAAAATTTACGTTCCATCTTTAATTCTTCACCGAGCGGCCCGACTCCTCCAGGATTCCGACCAATTAACATCGCCCGTTATGGGCCTGCTAACATGGCGAAGAGCTTGCGGGATTTATCCTGGTTCCTGCGCTATGCTACTTATGCGATCGTTGCTGGCGATCCCAACATCATCGCTGTGAATACGCGCGGTTTACGGGAAATTATTGAAAACGCTTGCTCTGGTGAAGCAACAATTGTGGCTTTGCAGGAAATGAAAGCAGCGGCGCTTTCTTATTTCCGCCAAGATGCTGAGGCAGCAGACATTGTGTCTCAGTACATGGATGTTTTGATTACAGAATTCAAAGCACCTAGCCCTTCTAATAAACTGCGGCAGCGTCCTTCTGGCGACCAACAAGGTTTACAACTGCCTCAAATTTACTTTAATGCAGCTGAGAGGCGTCAAAAGTTTGTGATGAAGCCTGGGCTATCCGCATCAGAAAAAACAGAGGTTGTCAAGGCGGCATATAGGCAAATATTTGAGCGTGACATTACTCGCGCTTACAGCTTGTCTATTTCTTACTTAGAATCTCAGGTCAAGAATGGCGACATCTCGATGAAAGAGTTTGTTCGCCGTCTTGGCAAATCTCCACTTTATCGCAAACAATTTTACGAACCCTTTATTAACAGCCGTGCTCTAGAACTTGCTTTTCGTCATATTTTGGGAAGAGGGCCGAGCAGCCGGGAAGAGGTACAAAAATACTTTGATATTGTTTCCAAAGGTGGTCTAGCAGCATTAATTGATGCTTTGGTGGATTCTGAGGAATACTCTGACTACTTTGGCGAAGAAACAGTACCTTACATTCGCGGCTTGGGTCAAGAAGCTCAAGAATGTCGTAACTGGGGGCCGCAGCAAGATCTGTTTAAATACAGTGCGCCTTTCCGCAAAGTACCTCAGTTTATCACGACCTTTGCTGACTACGAACAACCTCTGCCCGATCAGCATCCCTACGGTTCCGGTAACGATCCGCTAGAAATTCAGTTTGGAGCAATATTCCCGAAAGAAACTCGCAACCCTAGCAGCCGTCCTGCTCCTTTTGGTAAGGATACAAGACGTATCCTCATTCACCAAGGGCCAGCAACTAACAACCAGACTGGCAACCCCAGTGCTCGTGGTGAGTTTCCTGGTACTTTGGGTGCAAAAGTGTTCCGCTTGGATCAAATTCCCAGAACACTGAGTAAAGGAACTGGCAAGGGCGCAAGCGTTAAATACTCCGAAAGCTCTACTCAAGCGGTAATTCGGGCAGCTTACCTGCAAGTTTTCGGTCGCGATGTCTACGAAGGACAACGACTAAAAGTGCAAGAAATTAAGCTAGAAAACGGCGAAATTTCTGTACGTGAGTTTATTCGGGCTTTGGCGAAGTCAGATCTGTTCCGCAAGCTGTACTGGACACCGCTATATGTTTGTAAGGCGATCGAGTACATCCACCGCCGTTTGTTAGGGCGTCCAACCTATGGTCGTCAAGAAAACAACAAGTACTTTGATATTTGCTCCAAGAAGGGCTTTTATGCCTTAGTGGACGCCATTATTGACTCCGAAGAGTACAGTGAGGCTTTTGGTGAAGATACAGTTCCATACGAACGGTATTTGACGCCAGGTGGTGTGGCTTTGCGGAAACTCCGTGTTGGTAGCATCCGTGAAGATGTGGGTGCAAAAGTTGAGAAGGAAGAAACGCCACGCTTTGTAGAACTGGGTACTGTCAAAGAAAGCCGGACAGAACCTGATGTTCAATTCCGCATCAACCAAGGCGTTAGCAAGAAGCGCGAACAAAGGAAAATCTTTAAGTTGGTGGCGGGTACAAACGACAAAGTCGCCGTACAAACCGCAATTAGCGCTGCCTATCGCCAGATTTTCGAGCGGGATATTGCACCTTATGTTGCTTCTTCCAGAGAATTCAAAGTATTGGAAAGTAAGCTTAGTAACGGTGAAATCACTGTTAAGGAATTCATTGAAGGTTTAGGTTGTTCTAGCTTATACTTGAAAGAATTCTATGCGCCTTATCCCAATACTAAGGTAATTGAACTTGGAACCAAGCATTTCTTAGGAAGAGCGCCATCAGATCAGACGGAAATCAGGAAGTATAATCAGATTCTTGCAACTCAGGGTATTCGCGCATTTATTCGAGCAATGCTAAATACTCCAGAATACCTGCAAGCATTTGGTGAAGACACCGTACCTTACAACCGCTTTGCAACTTTACCGGCCGCAAACTTCCCGAATACTCAGAAGCTATATAACCAGCTGACCAAGCAAAGTAAGGATATTGTCATCCCCAGCTTTGAGCCTACTAAGTCGCGGATGAATGTTGCCCAAATGCCTATTATGGCGAAGGCGATCGCAGATATGGCGGCACAAGCAAAGGCGATCGATAAGAGCAAGCCGTTGTTTGTTGAATTGGGTCGTTCCTTTAACGATGGTCGCGGACAGTCGGTAGAAGTGGGTGTAGGTACTACCCGCCGCAAACCCGCACGTATTTACCGCATGACTGTAGGGGCAAACCAAGCAGAAATGCAACAGGTGATGAACGCCATTTACGTTCAGGTAATGGACGTATTTAGCGGTCAAATTCCTCAGTATTTCCGCCGTTCTGATTTAGAAAGTAAACTGCGGAACGGGGAAATTTCTGTACGCGAGTTTGTGCGCGATTTAGCTAGCTCCGAAATTTATCGCAAGCGCTTCTACACCCCCTATCCCAACACCAAGGTGATCGAATTCCTCTTCCGTCACCTGTTGGGACGCGCACCAGCTACTCAGGCAGAAATTCGCCAGTACAACAAACTACTGGCTGATGGTGGCTTGAAAGCAGCTGTAGAGGCGATGGTGAACAGCCCAGAGTATGCCCGTTACTTTGGTGAGGATGTAGTGCCTTACCAGCGCTATCCGTCCCTACCTGCGGGTAACTACCTCGGCAGTGTCAAGGCAGCAGCAGACTTAGTCAAGCAGTCTTGGTCTAGCTTGTCTCCATCTGTATTAACTGGGCGCTATAGCCAAGGTTAAAAACTTTTCATTTTCTTTGGCTATCTTTTGGTAGTTTTACAGCAGAGGAAACCAGGGGAGTTGTACGGTCCCTCGGCTCCTCTAGCTTGTTCTGGCTCTTGTTGCAACTTTTCGTAACATGGCTTTCAGAATAGTGGTGCGACCTTAAACATGAAAAGTAATGTTACAAACTGTTAAAAGCAGTCATAAATGCTCAACATAATGCCCGAAAATAATTCCGGAAGGTAGCTGAATTTATAAAGCTTGTTTACTCGTAATTACTCAAGCAGGCTCGGAATGTAATATTTCCAGCATCTTATATAACTGCTGAGTCTAAAAAAGCGGAGACAAGCAAAATCAGCCACTTAGAAGTCGCACCAGTTTAATCAAATTCTGGTTTTATTCGTATTGGAGGAATCCATTAATGAGTATCGTCACGAAGTCCATCGTGAATGCAGATGCAGAAGCCCGCTATCTCAGCCCTGGCGAACTGGATCGGATTAAGAGCTTTGTTTCTGGTGGTGAAAAGCGCCTACGGATTGCTCAGGTTTTGACAGACAACCGTGAGCGGATTGTTAAGCAAGCTGGCGATCAGCTCTTCCAAAAGCGCCCTGATGTTGTTTCTCCTGGTGGCAACGCTTACGGTCAAGAAATGACCGCTACCTGCTTACGCGACCTAGATTACTACCTCCGCCTTGTTACCTACGGTGTTGTAGCTGGTGATGTTACCCCAATCGAAGAAATTGGTATTGTGGGTGTTCGTGAAATGTACAAGTCTCTCGGTACTCCCATCGATGCCGTTGCTGCTGGTGTAAGCGCAATGAAGAATGTTGCTGCTTCCCTGTTGTCTGCTGATGATGCTTCTGAAGCAGGCGCTTACTTCGATTACGTCGCTGGTGCTTTGGCGTAGGTAAAGCTGTTTCTGTGCTGAAACAGAAGTATTGCAATAAAGTTGGAAATAAGGAAATAACAACATGCAAGACGCAATTACCGCTGTTATTAATTCTTCAGACGTTCAAGGTAAGTACTTGGACACTGCTGCTCTAGAGAAGCTCAAGGGCTACTTCTCGACTGGAGAACTACGTGTACGTGCTGCTACCACCATCGCTGCTAATGCTGCTGCGATCGTGAAAGAAGCTGTGGCTAAGTCCCTCCTGTACTCTGATATCACCCGTCCCGGCGGTAACATGTATACCACTCGCCGCTATGCTGCTTGCATCCGCGACTTGGATTACTACCTCCGCTACGCTACCTATGCTATGTTGGCTGGCGATCCCTCCATTTTGGACGAGCGCGTACTCAATGGCTTGAAGGAAACCTACAACTCCCTGGGTGTACCCATCGGCGCTACCGTACAAGCTATCCAATCAATGAAGGAAGTAACCGCTAGCTTGGTAGGCCCTGACGCTGGTAAAGAAATGGGTGTTTACTTCGACTATATCAGCTCTGGTTTGAGCTAGGAGATAGTTTGCGCTTAAGAGTTTAGGTGCGACTTTAGATTAAGGTCTGGAAATCAGTCGTGAGTGCTAGGGTGTTATGTCGCTTATCAAGCTAAATAAATGAATGATGAGTGATAACTGTCTAGTATTGACGCTTGATTTCCAGCCTTGGAATGAATAAAGGCAAAAAAGACAAGATTTTGAAATAAAAAAGTTTTCACTTTCGCTACAGGAGATTTACGACAATGTCGCGCTTATTTAAAATTACTGCTTGCGTTCCCAGCCAAACTAGAATTCGCACTCAACGGGAATTGCAAAATACTTACTTCACTAAGTTAGTTCCTTATGAAAACTGGTTCCGCGAACAGCAACGTATTCAAAAAATGGGCGGCAAAATCGTTAAAGTAGAATTAGCTACTGGTAAGCAAGGAACAAATACTGGTTTAGCTTAATGTAATTGCTATAGACCAAATTATTGTAGGGAGTTGCAAGAGGTCTGTTTGACCTCTTTTTCGTATTATTATCTCAATGTAAGATCCTCGACTTTTTGTAAAAGTCGGGGATCTGTGTTTTTAGTCTATTTATAGTGTTCTTGTAAAAATCGGCTTGTTTGAAAATCGAACGAGTGCAAAAGGTTTAATCAAACATTTTTAGGAGACGATATCCACGCGTATAGAGTGGAACTGGGCTTCCTACTTTCTGCCTTGCCTTTGTCTGTTCAACAGTTTCATCAAATATAATTAATGTTTCCTTACCTACCTTCAACCACTCTTGGTAAGGTATGCTCATATCTTGTTCTATACCACCAATACTCGGTGGTACCATTGCCCGGTATGCTTCGTTGAATTTTCTGCGAAATCTAAAATCTACTGAAATTCTTAGTCCTTCTGTTTTACGTCTAACTGTTTGGTGCAAACCGCGAGCATCGTTGAAATACATCGTACCGTGTTGTAGTTGTGCTTCTGGGTAGGAGACAACCATCGGAATATCCCTACCTTCATCAAAGTCGGACATTACCCGCATTGCTTGTAGTTCCATTTCGCGGGGCATTTCACCAGCTTCGATAGTTATATTGTCTATGTCACCAAACAACGGCAAAATTACTACTGTTGCATCTGCTGGAACTCCTGCCCAAACATCGCTATGACATTTTGAGCTAGCAAAGGGTAAACGAGATTTTTCTGGCTCGGTTTTGCCGTATACCATGCGGAGATTTACTGGCAAATCTACTGCATCGATTAAGTCATTTGCTCCTAATTGGTAAAAAGCTTCAGCAACACTTTTTTGAAAAAGGTTAAAAGCTAGAGTGTGTTCTCGCTTTGGCATCAAAAGTCCAGTTCCGGTATAGTTAGACAGAGTATTTTTTGCTTCTAGCAATCTCTGAAGCATTTGTGGTTCTGAGAGAATGATAGGGCTATTTAAACAAGCTGAAATGTAAGTTGCCGCTGCAATTTTGATTTGCTGGAAGAGTTCAGGCTTGAGTTTGTGTTCAAAAAGTAGTCGGTACAGTCGTTTGGTAGCAATGCGATCGCTAAGTTCATCAAATAGTTGATCGCCTAGTTGAGAGAATGCGATCGCGCGCTCATATTCTGAATGCTTGTTTAGTTCTGCTTTAGCTAATAATCCTTTCATGATTATCCTTACTTAATTTTAGTGATTGAATAATTTGGGTTTATAAATAGAGGAATATTATTTCTGAATGAAAAATTCTACTAGTTTTCTAGATTACTAATAGAGTGCTTACTAATCAAATCTAATGAAAACCAATAACCTTATATTGAATGAATACAAATGAAGTTAAAAGAGTAGTAACCCGGAAAAACTCTATAAATTAGAAATAAAGACATAAGGAAAAGTATTTATTTTTTTTAAAGTATATTTAATTATGAAGCTTAATCTAAAAAACATGAAATTTTATTGAGGTATTATCTAGCTTTGTATGAATTTTCTAGTAAATAAATAGAAGATAGTGTAAACAATATAGTTTTGGCTTACTTTAGTAACTTCTTAATATCAAAGTCAGAAAAATCAGTAAAATCAACATTATCAACAAAATATACAATTGCTAAAACTATAGGTAGCTGATAAAAACTTATTTTTCTTAGAAAAGGGCAGATTGATTGACCAGAAGTTGAGTTTGAGTCATTTTAATAAGTTTTTCAGGCTTGATGCTCAAAAATGTTCGTTTTAAATACTTTGTATTTGGTGGATTGTATATTGCTAATGACAATTGAATGCTAGTTAGTGAAGTATACAATTTAGTGAAGTATACAATCTAGGAATCAGAATCAGGTAGAAAGGCTGTTTTACTTCTGAAATAGGCTGTAAATATTTTGAAAATAATTTAAAAGTATTTACCAGCTATTTATGCAAACTTCAGGAGTTTAACTAAATAAATTAATTAGAAGACATAAAAAACAGATAAATGACAAGTTCCAATAATCATAATTCCACTAAAAACCTTTATGACAGAACAGCATCACAGTGGGTTAGAGGAGAACCTGCTTCACTGTCTGACTTTACAGCACGCCCCTTTGTGCTAGAACTTTGCGAGCCTGTTAGGGGTTTGCGAGTACTCGATCTTGGTTGTGGCGAAGGTTATTGCAGCCGAGAATTACGTAAAAGAGGTGCGGCACAAGTATTTGGTATGGATATTTCCGAAGGTATGATTGCCGCAGCCAGCTTGCAGGAAGCAGAAGTTTCCTTAGGTATTCACTATCAAGTAGGGTGTGCTACCGAGCTCAAACAATTTGGCGATCGTACATTTGACTTAGTAGTTGCAGTTTTCCTTTTTAATTACTTAACAACTGCTCAAACTCAGCAATGCATAGCTGAAGTCGCACGCATACTTTGCCCTGGGGGTAAATTTGTTTTCAGCGTTCCCCATCCATCCTTTCCTTATATGCGAGAAGCTGCTTATCCCTTCTATTTTGAAGTTAAAGGTAGAGGCTATTTCAGTAAACGAGATTGGCAATTTCCAGGGCGGATATGGAAAAGAGACGGTTCTTGGCTAAATGTGCAATTAGTTCATAAAACCTTAGAAGACTATTTTGATGCTCTCAAAAAAGCTGGCTTCAATACGATGCCAAACCTAAAAGAATTACGAGTTACTCCAGAACATATAGCACTTGATGAATTATTCTTCCGTCCTTTGATTGATTTACCACTTCATCTCGCTATACAGGTATCACGATGAAAAACTTATCTTCTTTTAATAAAGTTCAGGAATCTTTACGTGGAATTACGGCTAATCATCCCCTTTGGAATCATGAATTTTTAAGCCGTTGTCGTGCTAGGCAATTGTCTTTGCAAGAGGTACAAATACTAGCTGTTCAAATGTACAAATTCTCTAAAGAATTTAATCGTATCTTGGCTAGCATTTTATCTTGCTGTAAAGATGAAAGTGCTCAGTTAGTCATCCTAGAAAATCTATTTGACGAAATGGGACAAGGAGATTTAAATCAGTCTCATCCAGAATTATTTCGTCGCTTCACACGTGTACTTGGTATTGATGATGAGATTCTTGCCATACAGGCTCCAACTCTTGAAACTCAAGCCTTAGTTAATACCTACCTACAAATACCACACAAGTATGGTTTTTTAGGTGCTCTTGGTGCAGTGTGTTACGCTTCCGAAGGTATTGTGAGTACACTATATACTCAACTTTATCAAGGCATCATTGGCGCTGCACCTTTACCGAAAGAGTCTTTGATATTTTTTGAAGTACATATTGATGTGGATGATAGTCATGCAGCAAAGTTAGCAGCACTGATTGAACCTCGGCTAACCACAAATGATGAGTTAGACAAGATAAAACTTGCTATTTTAGAGGCAATGAATGCTCGTGTGCAATTCTTTAATGGAGTTCAGCGTCAAATAAATGAGTCTAGCTTGATTACTAATTCATTGATGCTTATGAACGTATAACAAGAAAAAGTAAAAATACTGTTGTAAGTGTGCTGGATTTAGCAACTAAAATAGCATCCAGCCTACTTTATTTTTCTCTTTTCTCCAACTATAGAGTAAAAGCAAAGTTTGGCTATGAAAAAAGCTTTCAAAACAGTGTGTAAAATTTATTCTTGAGTTGGATTCCAAGTAAAAAAATTGAAATTAAATATAAACATTAGGAGGCTGAATGTACGGGTTAGTCAATAAAGCAATTCAAGATATGGTATGTAGTCAGTTTGACGAAAAGATTTGGGAAGAAATTAAGCAAAAAGCAGAGATAGAAGTAGATGTTTTTATCAGAATGGAAGCTTATCCTGATGACATAACTCATAGGCTAGTAAAAGCTGCTAGTGCTGTACTTAATCTGTCACCTCAAGCAATTATGCAAGCTTTCGGAGAATATTGGGTGCAGTATACAGCACAGGAGGGTTACGGTGAACTGATGGATATGAGTGGGGATAACTTAGTTGAATTTCTAGAAAATCTCGATAACCTTCATGCTCGCGTAGGAATTAGTTTTCCTAAACTTCAACCTCCATCTTTTGAGTGTACAGATACAGAAGAAGATACTTTGAGCTTACACTATCGTTCAAATAGAGAAGGACTAGCTCCAATGGTGATTGGTTTAGTTAAGGGATTGGGAACAAGATTTGATACCGAAGTTGATATTACCCAAACCCAAAGTCGGGAAGAAGGGGCTGAACATGATGAATTTTTGGTGAAATATAAACCACAATGAGAACAACATGATTCTTACTCAGTTGAGTCTTTCGTTTGATTCATTTGCAAAAGTATTTCCATTTCATTTTGTAATTAACCGCAAATTGGAAATTATACAAGTTGGTTCTGTTCTAGAACGGATTTGTCCTAAAGAAATAATTGGCAACTATTTTGAACAGTATTTTCAAATTAATCGTCCAAATATTTCAATTAATTTTGATGCCGTTATTAAACAGTCTCGCGCTCTTTTCATCTTAGAATTTCTCCACAATGGAATGCAGCTTAAGGGACAAATGATTTATCAATTAGAGCAGGACTTAGTATTTTTTATTGGTTCTCCCTGGATAACTGATACTAATAGTCTTGCTCCTTTTGGTCTTAAACTCAAGGATTTTGCCATTCACGATCCGATTGTTGATTTTATTTTTTTACTACAAGCTAAGAATATAGCTTTAGCTGATAATGAAAAGTTAACAGCGGAACTAACTCAGCAACAAATGGAATTAAAGAGTGCGCTGCAAATCAAGGAAAACTTAGCTAAAATTGCTAAATCGCAGGCGGAAAGATTAAAAAAATCTTTAGTAGAGTTGCAAGATGCCCAAGCTCAATTAGTTCAAGCGGAAAAAATGTCTAGTCTTGGACAAATGGTGGCAGGTATAGCTCATGAAATTAATAATCCTATTAATTTTATTTATGGCAATATAAATTATGTTGAAGAATACGCACAAGACTTATTAAACTTAGTGAAAATTTATCAAAGGTATAATTGTAATCAAATATCAGAAATTCAAGATTATCTTAAAAAGATTGATTTAGAATACTTAACTGATGATTTACCACAAATCATCAATTCTATAAAAATAGGTGCAGAACGTATTACTGAGATAGTATTATCTCTTCGCAACTTCTCCCGCTTGGATGAAGCCGAGATGAAAAGGGTTGATATTCATGAAGGAATAGATAGTACTTTACTCATTTTGCAACATCGGCTCAAAACTCAATCAAATCGTTCTGGTATAGAAATTATGAAAAAATATGAAAATTTGCCTTTAGTAGAGTGCTACCCTGGTCAACTTAATCAAGTATTTATGAATGTAATTAGTAATGCGATTGATGCGCTAGATGGCCACAAAAGTACAAACTCTATGGCAGACAACCAAGCTCCTCAAAGTAAAATTACAATTGCTACAGAACTATTAGAAAATCACTCTGTTTTAATTAGAATTGCTGATAATGGTTCAGGTATACCTGATGCTATTAAATCACAAATTTTTGATCCGTTTTTCACAACTAAACCTGTTGGAAAAGGCACAGGGCTAGGTTTGTCAATCAGTTATAAAATAGTAGTGGAAAAACACAAGGGACAACTTAGTTGTGTTTCACAACCTGATCAGGGAACTGAGTTCCAGATCACAATACCTTTATCAGTTGATAGCCAAACAGTGAAGAATGTTGAATCACTGAATTATGTGATGCAAGAGAGTTAGTATACTGAGCATACTTAAATTTTGTTTATGTTTTATCTTCCCCCTTCTGTTTGGGAAGCAGTATAAAAAAGCTGCTTCCTTTTTGCTTTTATGAAACGTTTTTTATTTCTTACAGAAAGATTTATACCAGACTTAGGGGGTTAGCCAGTAGTGCGGCGCGATTGGTGACTACACTTAGTCAGTTAAATATCGATGTAGATGTTGTTACTTGGAGTCGTTACCTCCAACCAGGTGAGGTTTTGCCACCTGAACCACAAAATCAATTTCGTGTTTATCGTATTGGTTTATATCGTAACTGGGACATGACGATGCCGCACACACTAAATGTCCTAGACTGGTTGTACTCCTGTTGTGCTTATGATGCTGTTTAGGGACACTATCTGTTTCCAAGTGGTTTTCTCGCTGCTTGGTTTGCTGCACTTAAAGGTATGCCCAGCACTGTTAGTGCTCGTGGTAATGATATTGACAGAGAAATATTCCCACCAGGAGATTTTGCTCGCCTGCAATGGACGCTGCAAAATGCCAGTATGATTACAGCTGTGAGTGCTGATATGGCTGGCAAAGTTAATTTACTGAGTGGGCGCAATGATGTGGTAGTGTTGAAAAATACGGTTAATATAGAAATATTTTGTCCCTCTTTGCTTACAAAAAAGGGAGAAGTTACTAGAGAGTCTTTAGGAGTTGCTCCACAGGAAGTAGTATTGGGGTTCTGTGGAGAATTACGGGAAAAAAAAGGACAGCAGTTTCTACTCAATGCCTTGACAAGAATTCGCACGCAGCGCCCCGCTTGTCTATTAATTATTGGAGAAATCAGGGCAGTTGAAGAATCTGTGTTGCAATCATATAAAACTCAGTATCCAGAAAATGCACTGCGCATAATTATTACTGGGCATTTATCTAACCCAAAGGTGATCGCTCAACATTTACAGTTATGCGATGTTTACCTTCAGCCATCCTTGTGGGAGGGAATGCCGAATGCACTCTTAGAGGCAATGGCTTGTGGGTGTTGCTGCATTGCTAGCGATGCGGGTGGAATTGCGGAGGTGATTTCGCATGGAGAAAATGGCTTTTTGATTTCTCGTTCTCATTTACACAAGTTGGGTGAGGCAGTACTAGATTATTTGGCAATGACACCAGAAGCAAAAAATAGAATTAGCCAAGCAGCACGCGATCGCATCCTCAAACAACATTCCATACTTCAAGAAAAACAGCAACTTCAAACCATTATCGAGCGTTTAATTCCCAATTCTGTATAAGCTGCAATTAAAGCTTTACCAGCAGATTCCCATGTATAAGTTTCCTCTATTCGTTTACGGGCATTTGTTGTTAGTTGTTTTGTCAATTGTGGCTCTTGACGCAATCGCAAAGCAGCATCTTTAATTGCCTTTGCTGAACCTGGCTTAACTAATAGAAAATGTACTCCATCGACTCCCAATTCTCTTACTACTGGCAAATCGCTAGCAATTACTGGTATTCCCGTTGCCATTGCTTCTAAAATTTTGAGGGGACAACAACCTTGAACTAAATTGCGATCGCTAGGTGTAAGTGGCGCCAAAACTAAATTTGAAGCGTGGATGTATTTTACCAATAGGCTTTGCGACATTGGTTCTAGAATAATTAGCTTGTCTGCCACTCCCAGTTTGAAGGCTAATTTTTGTAAAGCTTTAATTTGATAGTTTCTTGCTTGCCCAATCACTGTTAGGTAAGCAGGAAAATTTTGGTTTATTAGTTGTAATGCTTCTATTGCTAGATTTACACCTTGCCAAGGTGAAAGGGTACCAAAGTAAAGCATTTGTAAAGGTGTATTACCAGTATCCCAACCAGGCAAAAACTTATCTTGTAAACTAGACAAGAAGCCCAAACTACAAGATATAGCACCTGAAAAATAGGTAAAAACTTTCAAATCTACACCATTGGGAATTACACGAATTTTTTGGGATGAAATTCCCCTACTTTGCAAATACTGACTAGTGATAGTACTGGGTGTAACTATTAAATCGGCTACTTCCAGACAAATTTGTTCTTGAGAACGTAGTTTATGTAGTAATTCTTTATCATCAGCTATGGCTGGATAGCGATACTTCAGCTCAATTGAAGGCAAACCATTAACTTCAAAAATTAAGCGATCACAATATTGTTTTTTATTGAGTGCGATCGGCAAACCTTCATAAATCGAACGAATCTGCACCACCTCAAACCTCTTTCCTTGAAACCACATTTGTAAGGAACGACGGAAAGATAAAACTCGATGAATTAACGTCTTACCGATAGCAGGCAACATCGTTTGTCTAACCTGTGGGTAAATTTCATTTTCCTTTAATATTTCGACTGTAGGAGAAACCGTTACTAGCTGAACATCACCAAAGGTTGCTGCTAAAGCTTGAGAAAAAGCAGCAATATGAATTGCCGCACCCTTGGAACCGGGAAAATTATCAAAAGAAACGTAAGCTAACCTTGATTTAGACATAAATACTTAAATGTATTTATTGACGCTATTTTTTGGGTTTGTTATACTTGCGGCTGCGATATCTTCATTGATAATTTTTATTTTTTAGAAGTAATTATAAATTCATATTTATAAATAAAAATCAATCTAGTCATTTTCGCAAACTCAAAAATCAATACATATTAACTTATTTTCATAATCAAAAAATGATATGACTATTCAGTCGCATCAATTTCGCGAAAAACTCACCTATGATCAGACAGATAGTGTTACTATTATCTTGACTGATTTACAGAAAATATCCGAAACAATAATAGCAGCTAAGGCAAAACAAGATAATTATAATCAAAAGGGAACTTACTATATATTAGGTTTTATTGTTGCAATTACTTTAGCTATGTTATTACCTAATATGTTTAATATTTCTGCTGTAAATATTATTATTAATTTATTAATTATAAGTAGTATATATTTGTTATGTACTAGTATTTATGTGTTTTTTAAAGCAAATGAATATAAAAAATTATCTAAGAATAACTATAGAATTCAATTAACTCAGCAAGGATTGCAAATGTTTGCTAGAGATATGGATATTATGACTAAAGTAGAGGTGTATTTAAATTTAAAAAATCTTGAAGAAAAAGAAAATAAATTTAGTACTGTTTCCCATCCTTATAAGCCAAATTGGAAAATAGATAATTATCAGTTAAGATGGTTAAAAATTAAAGGAGAATTTTTAGATAAAACTCATTTTGACTTAACAGCAACTCAGTTATCTAAAACTCAATATGGTTGGAAGAGATCGCGTAGTGGCAAGTCTAAATATAAATCAAAGACAAAGCCTTTAGGATTAGATATTGGTGTTACTTTAATTTATCCTCAGTATCGTTATGGCGCAGTTAAAATTTTAAAAGAAGAAATTAACGGTGCGTTAAAATTACCCTATTTTGCTCAATTAAAAGCACTTAAACTGACTGATAAAGCAATACGGCTGGTTGTCAGAGTTTCGCCGGAAATGGTAGATAAACCAGGGGAATTATATAAAACCATTACAATGATTTTTTTAAGTCTTTATCAAGTCTTAAATTTGGCAAAAATATTGTCTAAACCTATTAGTACTTAAAGAAATTATTATGAAAAAAGTCATACTTACTTTCATCTCGTTTGTTTTCATCAGTTCTAGCTTTGGTTGTGATAATGTTGCTAACTCATCTTCTGGTGTGGCTACATCTACTCAACAAGCAACATCCCTGAAGCAGCAATCTTCTAATCCTAATGTTGTTGCTAATACAGAAAAAATTAAATTTAAAACAGAGGGTGGATCAGATTTATTCGCTCTTAAGCAAAAAGAAGATAGTGCAAAGCTAGTTGATGCCAATGATAAAGAGATAGCACGAATTAAGATTGAAGAAAATAATCAGGTGAAGCTAAAAAGTGTTTCAGATAAAACTCTAGGATATATAGTCTCTGAAAAAGAACATTGGAAGCTTGCAAATTCAGAGAATAAGGAACTATATACTCTCCAAAAAATAAATAATAATTATAAATTAAAAGATTGGTCAAATAGAGAAATTTATCAAATTAAAAAGCGTGATTATGGTTTTGATATTGAAAAAGCAAACAACAAGTTAATGTACAAAGTCAAAGTAAAAGAAGGTAAAACTTCTTTGAGAGATAAAGATGATAAAACTATTTTCTCAACTAAATTGGAGTTGACACCAATTGCATTTGCTTGCTTTGGCTTAGATACCCTGACTCGCGAACAACAGGCGGCTTTGGCTTATACTGTAAATTTAACACAAGGAAGATAAACTTTGCATGCTTGAGTTATCTTGGATAGATCCAAATACAGAAGAACGCCGACAACCTAGCTTAGAAACTCCAGTAGCAATAGGAAAAGAATTTACTCAGATGCCACAAGAAAGCAATGGTAAACGGATTTCGCGTATTGTCATCAAAGATGACTTAATAGCAGACTACCATGCTCTGATTAACTGGCAAGATGATGAATTAATTATTACTGATCAGAATACAAAAAACGGGATAAAAATTAATGGTATTCAACTAACTTATGCCAAATTGCAGAATGGCGATCGCATCCAAATAGGTACTTGTGAAATAGTAGTGAATTTTGTAAAGCCAGCTGTAGTAGAATGCGATCGCATGATTGGATTTCTCTTCAAACGTCGTTGCGGACGTACTGACAGAACAGACTGTCTTTATTGCACTCAAGAATATGAAAATAATCACCCTTACTATTACGATTACACTTATTACGATGGATACGGTGTTTATCGCTCTGGCTATTGGGGCAGTGATTATTATTCGGAACTCGATCGCTATTGCTATAGCCCAGAAACAGGCAATGTAGACTTTACAGAAGCTGATTGTGTGAGTTTAGAAGAAGAAAGAGATGGTGATTTTGAAATTAATATGGGTGCAAGTTAGTAAATGGTTAGTGGTTAGTGGTGAGTAGAGAAAACTATTGACTAATGACAAATTGGTTAATTTACGCTTTGGGTGGTGGTTGGGGGCATCTCACTCGCGCTTTGTCTTTGGGAAGAATTGCTGCAACCCAAACAAAAGTGACGATTATTACAAATAGTCCTTATGCAAAAATACTAAGAAATGAAGGTTGCTTATTACATCAGATATCCCACGAGCTTGATTTTAATGCAACTTGCGAACAAGTACGCCAGATTTTACTTAATACTCATTATGACTGCTTGATTGTTGATACTTTTCCTAGAGGCTTGGGAGGAGAATTAGCAGATATTTTGCCGCAATTACATAAAATACCTCGAATTCTCATTCATCGAGATATCAATCCAATTTATGTTACGACAAAAAATTTACACTCTTTTGTTGCCGCCAACTTTGATTTGACGCTCGTACCAGGAGAAGGCAAAAATTTACCCTTCTGTGACTTACCGAACATACAGCATACAGCACCTTGGTTAATTCGCAACCGCTTTGAGTTACCAAACACAACAATAGCGCGATCGCATCTTCTCAAAGTCAATCACTCTGCCAAAATTATCCTCGTGTGTGCAGCAGGCTTGAATTCAGAGTTACCTTTCTATAGCAATCTCGCACTTGAGCTACATGAGATTTTTGATAATTGTGCAGTCAGAATTTTAGCAGCTAGTTGCCCTCCAGAGTGTCCGCAAGATTTATGGATATCTCACCATCCGGGAATTGAATGTTTAGCCGCGGCAGACGTAGTAGTGGGAGGTGGTGGTTACAACACGGTTTACGAATGTGCAGCAGTAGGTGTACCTTTGGTAGCATTCGCTTTTAAACGATTGTACGATCGCCAACATAAAAGGGTTTCTGTGGTATACCCTGCACGGAATATCGCAGATGCTGTTGAGACACTCAGGAAGGTTTTAGACAGGATAAATACTAAGATGATTCTGTCTGTACCTGATTATATTAACGGTGCTGTACAAGCAGTGCGGTTAATAGAAGGAGTTCTGAATGTCGATTAAATTTGAGGAGCGCGATACAGGCGAGAGCGTACTATCATTAAACGTCAATTGAGAACATTACACTTAAATCGTACAGCTTGTGAATCTACGCCGCCTGATTCCATTATTTGATAATACCGTGTCTAGCTGGGCATTAGAGGCACGCCTATTACGCTGGTTAACATTAGTTTGGTTATTCTTTGGCTTAGTGATACTATTTTCGGCATCCTATCCTGTTGCTGATGCTCGTCATGATGATGGGCTGTATTACTTTAAACGCCAACTAATTTGGGTTTTCGTCGCCCTAATATTATTCAACATCACAGTTAACTTACCCCTGCGTAAAATTTTGGGGATATCCCATTGGTTTGTCTTTTTGCTATTGGGGTTTATTTTTCTTACCCTAGTACCAGGGCTAGGTAAAAAAGCTTTTGATGCCTCTCGTTGGATTGCTCTTGGGCCAATTCCAATTCAGCCTTCTGAATTGATTAAACCATTTTTGGTGCTACAAAGCGCACGACTTTTTGGTCAATGGGATAGACTAAGTTGGCGTGTTCGCTTCACTTGGTTGGGTATTTTTTTTCTTGTCATTTTGGGGATTTTGGCACAACCTAACTTGAGTACTACCGCACTTTGCGGTATGACTATTTGGCTAATTGCCTTAGCAGCTGGATTGCCCTACAAATACTTGGGAGGAACAGCAATTGGGGGAGTTGCCTTAGCAGTACTTAGTATCAGCATCAAAGAGTACCAGCGCAAACGGGTAATGTCATTCCTCAATCCTTGGGCTGATGCTACGGGAGATGGCTATCAGCTAGTGCAAAGTTTGCTAGCAGTAGCTTCTGGTGGCACTTGGGGTGCTGGATTTGGGCTTTCTCAACAAAAGCTATTTTACTTACCAATTCAAGACACCGATTTTATTTTTGCGGTGTTTGCTGAAGAATTTGGCTTTGTTGGCAGTATGGTGTTGCTGTTTATTTTAGCGATGTTTGCCACCTTAGGACTAATTGTTGCTCTCAAAACAACTCATCCCATCAATCGACTTGTGGCGATCGGCATAACTATTTTGATTGTAGGACAATCATTACTCCACATTGGTGTTGCTACAGGTGCCTTACCAACTACTGGTTTGCCATTACCGATGTTTAGTTATGGTGGTAATTCTATGATGGCTAGTCTAGTAGCAGCTGGGTTATTGATTCGGGTAGCACGGGAGAGTAGTGAAGCTGAGATATTACCCTTGCGAAGATTACCCAAGAACAGACCAGAACGCCGACAATATAATAAAACAAAACTTTAATTCTATTCTTTAGCAATTTGATCAGACGTGATTGAGTGATAACCTCCTTGGGCTAATGCTAAGGAGGTTATTGATTTTATTTATAAACTGATACCAATTTCCTCTAAAGGTGAAACATATCTTTTTGTAGAGACGTGCCATGAGATGCCTCTACATGATTTATATGTATCGTGATTAACGTGAAATGGTATGAGATGAGCGTGCGATCGCCAATTAAAAAAATCAAGCTTCATTTCTGGAATGCCATCCATCCAGAAACATGGCAGTACCAAATACAGCAAATGCCGTGAATGCTAAAGCACCCCATTTCAGGTATGGATTCATATCCAACCAATCTAGGAAAGTTGGAATTGCAAGATTACTAAAATCTCCCTCAACTCTGTCATAGCCTGAGATGGGAGCAAAAACATTGTCTGGTGCATCCTCTGACTTTGGTTCACTTGTACGCTGCCCGGCAAAACCCACAAGTAGCAACAGTGAATCTACTAAAGAAGGCGAAACTTTTTGTAGCAAATCTAAAATTTTACCCACATCCCCAACAACAAAATCACGTGTGGGATGTTCGGCTGCATAAAGAATGGCGTCAACAACAATATCAGGCTGGTAGTACGGCGGAATTCCTGTAGGTTTAACCCCTAGTTTGGTACGAACCTTATTGTAGTAAGGTGTATTGATGACTGAAGGCAGTATAGAAGTAACGCTGATGGATAATTTTTCATGTTCCAACTCGACGCGTAAAGCTTCTAAAAATCCTTCCAAACCATGCTTGGCGGTGGAATACGGGCTTTGTAATGGCAGACTCCGCCTACCCTCCATAGAAGATATATGAATTAATGCCCCACGTCCCTCACGCTTCAAATAAGGTAACGCAACCATTGCGCCGTATACTTGTCCCATTAAGGTGACATCAACAACTCGTGCAAATTCCTGTGGTGTAATTTTCTCAAAAGGTGCTAGTATACCTGTCGCTGCTGCATGTACCCAAGTATCTAACCGCCCGTATTCTGTCACGGCTTTATTGGCAACTGCTTTTACTTGCTCAAACTCACTTACATCTGCAACTACAGATATCGCCTCACCACCAGAGCTTCTAATCTCGTCTACTAAGGACTTTAATCCAGGTTCGCTGCGAGCCGCAACCACTACTTTTGCTCCGCGCTGGGCAAACTTTAAAGCTGCCAAACGCCCAATACCACTAGAAGCCCCCATGATCGCCACTACCTGTTGATTAATTGGTTTTAATTGCATTGTTTGTTATTTCCACTCTACCCTTCTATGTATTAAGTTTTATTAAGATTAAATCCATCTTTCATAAGACTGGCAAACATAAGATTCTATCCACCTATAGCCTCGTCCTTAAAATAGATGATGTAATAAAATTTCATGTTAATCACAATACATCTAAATCATGTAGAGACGTGCCATGGCACGTCTCTACATTTAATTCCAGGTATTTTTGATGTAGAGAATATTTATTTGTAAAAAATATGACTTGTATAATTGCGAGGTTAAACGTATTAAATAATCAAACACAAGCATGAAGCGGTAAATCAATGTCACAGTGCAATCAGGAAGATAAACACAGCTTTTTCTATCCTCGCAGTCGCTACTACGGTAAAGCTCAACCTGAAAACCTGGCTTTTAATGCCAAACTCCAAGAATTCGCTCATCAAGTCGGCTATATTACTAATTTTGCAACTTCAGGAAAACTCTCGCCTGAAGAAGCTTATACTCAGATGAAAACTCTTTGGAGAGATTTAAAACTAAGCAAAAAAAATCTGGGAATTTGAACACAGTCGATAGAAAAATCCTAAAGATCCTTTTCCCACTGAGATATTACCTGGAAATCATTTGGGGTAAGCGACACCACAATATTTTCGGAATTAACTTGGATCAGCCAGCGATCGCTTGGTTGATTATCTGAGAGTACTTCTCGCCCACAGACTACTCCAACTTTTCCAGCGACATACGCGGGACGTAATATCAATACCTTAGCTCCGATTTGAACGTTCTCTGGGGTGTGCAATCGCCCTCTTCAAACATTAGTACAAGTAAATCTTCAAATTTAGCATAACCTGATATTAACCTTAAGTTAATCTATAATTAAAGATTATTTTTTTGCCTTTGAAGTGGGTGTACAGGTATCTTTATAGTGAGCTGCGGATAACGACACAGCGAAAGCGATTTTGTAAATCTGCATTCAAGACTCCATTCCATGCTTTGACAAAGCCATGAGGCTGAATTTTTAGTAAGTTTAGGTTATTTTTCTGGTTTAGACAAAATCAGCAATATTTAATTAATAATTATGTATAGTTTACGTCTTTTAGAAATCGGCCACAGATGCACACGGATAATTTACCTCTGTACATCGGTAGTCATGATCGCCATAAAATTTGGATGTTGCAAATTTATTATTTGATACGGCTTAAGGTGAGTTTGGCTAATTTAGATTAGACGTAATTTTTAATTGTTTCTGAATATGCACAGCTTTATTCCTCCAGAACGCTTTTTCCCCTACTTGAGTTGGGCTGATATTCAGGCGATGCCAGACAAGGAAAATGTGGTATTAATTCAACCAGTAGGAGCAATAGAGCAACATGGCCCTCATTTGCCTTTGATTGTGGATGCTGCCATTGGTGTGGCTGTACTGGGAAAAGCTTTAGAAAAACTTGATGCAAGAATTCCTGCCTATGCTTTACCAACTCTTTATTACGGCAAATCTAACGAACATTGGCACTTTCCCGGTACGATAACCCTGAGTGCTGAGACTTTATTGGCAACAATTGTGGAAATAGGAGAAAGTGTTTACCGATCTGGATTTAGAAAGCTGGTGTTAATGAACTCCCACGGAGGGCAACCCCAGGTAATGGAAATTGCTGCCAGAGATTTGCACATCACCTACAGTGACTTTTTGGTATTTCCGCTCTTTACTTGGCGAGTTCCACATATTACTTGGGAATTGCTCTCACCTCAAGAAAAACAATTGGGTATTCATGCCGGAGATGCCGAAACTAGCATCATGCTGTCGATTTTGCCAAACCAAGTCAAGATGGAAAAAGCTGTGGCTGAGTATCCTCCACAGCAACCAGAAGATAGCTTGTTGAGTATAGAAGGTAAATTGAGCTTTGCTTGGGCAACACGCGATTTAAGTAAAAGCGGAGTTGTCGGCGATCCTACGACTGCAACAACAGAAAAAGGCGATCGCATCCTCGAATCTGTATCTGATGGTTGGGTACGAGTGATCAAAGATATCTATGCGTTTAAACAACCCCAAGCAAATAAGTAGAAGGCAGCTATGCTGAGGGCAGATGGCAGTAGACGCGTAGGGGCTACTTACCCGACGGGAAGCCGGGCAAAGCCCGTCTACAGAAGTCGCTAGCTAACGCAACGCCTGACGGCGAATGCGCAAGAGCGCAGATAGGGAAGACTTGGAGAAGGAGAAAGGGAGATTAAAAATTACTGGGTATGGTTTTAAATTTCTCAGCAGAACCTAACGAATAATCCTTTAATTTAAAATCGGCAAAGGGTTTTTTCTTGAGCCTATTTCTTAGTGCTTCATCTAAGACTACACCCTCTGATTCTTTGCGCACGCCAATAATAATAATACTTCTTTGATATGCAGTTAAATCACGTTTTGATTGACAATCTTGACGATGAAATTGGCCAAGATTTAAAAGTCGATAACTTTTTACACTAGATACATGAAAAAATAGTTTTTTGGCTAGAACTTGAGTTTGCTTTGCACGTTCAAAAGCCTTACGTTCATCAATTTGTGGTGTCCCTTCGCAAGCTGCTGTTCCCACTGAAATTATTTCAGTTGGGTTTTCCATAATAGTTTGTATTCCCTCTTGTTCGAGATTTGCTCTTAATTCGTCAATATTAATAATTTTATTCTTATGTTTAATTTGTTCTTCACTGCCCAATAACCATTTATATTTTGACAAAATAGCGATATTAAATTCTGCTGATCTGCCCTTACTATCCTTTCCTTCTTGATAGGGAAAGTAAGCAACTTTACCTTTTTTTTGGGGAATTTGTCCATAATCTGGAGGATAGGAAGTAAATTGAGGCGATCGCGCAGCCAATGCCCCTACACTAATTAACCCCAGCGAGACTAAAAGCGCAGTAACCAATGCCGATAGCGGTACTTTTTTTCGCGGCATTTGTTGTGGTGATTTTATATTACTTGATGGTGCTAAATTTTCTGCATTTCCATTCTCCGTCAACTCCAACGGAGAACCACTACTTTGACAAGAGTTTTTATCATGATCTGGATGATTTGGTTGAGGACAGTTGGGATTCTGACGAAAGCTCATAACCGATCCAGAAAACTACAAATGAGTGGTTCGTTAATACTCCTTTAGACAGATGTTAAAAGGTAAAAGTTGCGTGTTTATCTATTTTTTTTCAAAAAACTTTCCACTGTTTGATTAAATGCCTCAGGTTGTGTCAAAAACGGCCAATGATTTCCGGGAACCTGACACAATTGTAAGTTTCTCAAATATGTTTTATAAGGTTTTAATTGCCAATCTTGACGGTTCACACCTTTTTGTGGCTGTACGAGGAGAGTCGGAATCTGAATAGGAACTGTTAAACCAGGAACCCGCATAACTTCATCAAAGATGCCATCACGGACGGCAATGGTGAATTTACTACCCCAGCTACCATCAGATTTTTGTTCTATACCAGCTTGGAAGACTTGCTGCTGTAATGAACTCCATCCTTGATATTGATTTAACTGGCGTGCTTGCTGTTGTGCTGCTTCATAATTATGAAATGGCCCCATTGCTTTTAGAAACGGCAAAACACGATACAAAAGCGGAAATGTTGCCTTCAGGAAGCCGGGCATTTTCCAGATGAAAATTGGATCGACTAAAACCATGCTCCGCAGCCTTTGGGGATATTGCCTTGCCCAGATACAAGCTAGTTTACCAGACCATGAGTGAGCAACAACATGAGTGCTTGCCCATCCTAAGCGATCCATCAGTGCTTCCAAATCAGCGATCGCACTCTCAAAGCTATAGTCTTGCTCAGGTTTACTGCTTTCCCCATGACCGCGCATATCGGGCGCAACTATATGATATTCTGCTGCCAGATAATCTCCCAAACTAGACCACACCAAGGCATGATCGGCTAAACCGTGCAGTAATAATAAAGGTTCTTGACCTTGATTCCACTCTAAATAAGAAAGTTGAATATCAGGCTTTGATAAGGTTTGGCGTACAGGCAACATTAGTATTGTGGAGAGAAAGCTTTCCGCTTCAATGGTACAGGAATGATGCATCTGTGGGTTGCGATCGCTTTTGCAGTCTTAAGTAGGTTGCCGTGAATATTTATTGTTAAGATAAGGCAGTCCCAATGAAACAAGTTTCATCGCTAGGCATGAAAAACCTCACCCCGTCCTGTCGGACACCCCTCTCCTTAGCAAGGAGAGGGGCAGGGGGTGAGGTGACTTTCAAGTCAGAGGGCAGAGGGCAGAATGTAACAGAGTTTTAGTTTATTTTACTTTGCTGCATTTTAAACGCGATCGCATTCATTTTTTAACCACAGAACTAACGCCAAATACCTCTCTAAATCTTCTTCCTCCGTGCTCTTTGCGCCTGGAGCGATTTTATTCTTCAGTAACTCCTGCGTAAGCTTAATCCACTACAAGCTTTATTCTTATAGCCCTAGATTTTCACTCTGCGAATAATTTTCCTACAAAAACTCCGCAATTCTTCGTACTGCTGTTTCCAAAATATCTGGTTCATGCACTAAGGCAAAGCGAACATAACCTTCGCCAAATTTACCAAAGCCTGCACCAGGCGAAACTGCTACTCCCGTATTTTCAACTAGCTGAGTACAAAATCCTATCGAATTTTGACTCCAAGGTTCCGGTAACTTTGCCCAAACATACATCGTTGCTTTGGGAGTGGGGACTTGCCAACCAATATTGTGTAGCGCATTCACAAACGCATCCCGACGTTGACGGAAGGTAGCAACAGTTTTTTTCACTCCATCTTGGTTACCAGTCAGAGCAGCGATCGCGCCATTCAAAATCCCACGATACTGATTAAAATCAACTGCTGCTTTTACTTGCCGCAAAGCCCGAATTAACTCGGCATTGCCAATAGCAAAACCAATCCGGAAACCGCCCATATTATAGGACTTGGACAAAGTGAAAAATTCAATCGAGACACTTTTTTCTGGATCGGCTTGAAGAATAGAGGGAGCCAGAGAAGAAGGACGCGGGGACGCGGGGACACGGAGACGCGGGGATGTATTTAAAGAACTCTCCGCATCTTCTTTAGTATCCTCAAATACTAAATCGACGTAGGGGAAATCGTGAACTAAAACGAGATGGTGTTGCTGACAAAATGCAACGGCTTCTTGGAAGAAAGATAATGGTGCGATCGCACTGGTTGGATTGTGCGGATAGCTTAATACCATCATCCGTGACTGTGCCAGAACGGGTGTGGGAATATCGGCAAATACTGGTAAAAAACCGTTTTCTGCCCGTAGTGGCATGGGATAAATTTGACCGCTAGCTAAGTAGACTCCGCCTGCATGGGAAGGATAGCCCGGATCGAGTAATAAAGCAAAATCTCCAGGATTGAGTACAGCTAAGGGTAAATGAGCTGTTCCTTCCTGGGAACCAATTAGTGGTATGACTTCGGTTTCTGGATTGATGGGAATGCCAAATCTTTGCTCGTACCACAAAGCAGCAGCGTGGCGAAATGCTTGCGTACCGTGAAACAGTAGGTAGCCGTGGGTACTTGGATCGTAGAGAGATTGGGCGATCGCCTCAATTGCGTGGGCTTCAGCTGGCAAATCCGAAGATCCTAATGATAAATCTATTAATTGCCGTCCCGCAGCCAAAGCTTTTGCCTTGGCTCTATCCATGTCGGCAAATACATTCGATTGGAGAAATTGTAAACGTTGTGCAAACAGCATATGTGATTTGTCCTTCGTCATTAGTCATTAGTTAATGACCAATGACTAATGACTAATGACTAATTTAAGTGAGTATCTAACAAATCGAGTAATTTATCTTTGGTAATGACACCTTCAGTTGATGCTAGGAGTTGTTCCCCTTGAATGAGTCGTAGAGCCGGCACTCCCTCTACCTGGTATTGCTTAACAGTGGCTGGGTTGGGATCAACTTCCATTTTCACCACTTTCAAGCGATCGCTATAGGTATCAGCAGCTAAGTTTATCAATGGCGACATCAATCGACAAGGCCCGCACCAGGAAGCCCAAAAGTAAACCAACACCGGGCTGGAGGCTTGCATGACTTCGTTTTCAAATTCGGCATCAGTTATGGCTTTTACACCCTTATTCATTCCAGTCTCCATCAGGTGATATCGTTTTATCGTTATAAATTGACACACAAATTACTCTATCCCAAAGTAGTCAATCGTCCATAACCAATAGTCAATAGTGATTTTTACGATCAACTATTAACTTTTATGATGGTCACTTGTGGACACAAAATCCCACTACCAATAGGCGTGGGATTAACTTGAATAAGGAACTATAACTTTTACATTTGATCCAGTTGCTTGCGTAGGGAATCCAACTCGGCATCAACCACTTCAGATTGTTGATTTGATTTTGGCGCAGAGGTTTCTGGTGGTAATTGCTGTTGATTGGGCGTAGCACCTGGTAGGGAAATCTGAGCTTTTAAAGCTGCCAGTTCATCATCGATATCACTACTAGCCTCCAAACGAGCAAATTGCTGTTCTAAGTCTGCTCCAGCCAACTCAGCCGACGATTGAGCACGAGCTTCTTGGATCATGACTTTTTCTTCCATGCGCTCGAATGCAGCCATTGCACTGCTGGTATTCATACCGCGTACCATACCTTGGAGTTGTTCTTGGGCTTTGGCGGCTGTGATCCGAGCTTTGAGCATTTCTTTTTTGGTTTTGGCCTCAGAAATCTTGCTTTCGAGCTGAATTAAGTTGCGCTTGAGAGATTCTACCTGAACGGATTGCTGCTCTAGGCTAGCTTTGAGGGCAGTTCCTGATTCTGTAAAAGTCTTTTTGCGCTCTAGTGCTTGCCTGGCTAAATTTTCGTCGCCTTTTTGCAGAGCTAACTGGGCATTGCGTTGCCATTTATTGATTTCATTTTGAGCATCATTGTACTGTTTTTCGGTACGTTTTTGAGCAGCGATCGCCTGAGCAACTCCCTGACGCAGTTGTACCAAGTCTTCCTGCATTTCCAGAATGGCTTGTTCCAACATCTTTTCAGGGTCTTCGGCTTTGCTGACCATATCGTTGAGGTTGGCGCTGACTACTCTCTTAATGCGATCAAATAATCCCATAACTTTGTTTTTCCTTTTGAGATTTACGCGCTACTTTTTTACTATTTAATGCCTACTTATTTAAATTTAATCTTTCTAGACTGGTTCAGTCCTCCCCTGTATTAGTCTTTATTGATTAAGATATGCTTTTCAATTGGTCATTGCCCAATTTTTTCTATTCTTCAGGATTGGGTATTTTCCTTACTACTAGGAAGTTGTGCCTTCATTTGCGCCAAATCATTATCAACACTAGACTCTAAGACTGCAAATTTTTTCTCTAGTTCATCTGTACCCGTAACGGCAATAGCATCTTTTTGGGCTTCGAGTTGTAAAACTTTATCTTCCATGCGCTCAAAAGCACTTAAGCTGCTTGTACCCGAAACTCCATCCAGCATTTCTCGCAACCGTACAGAAGCTTCAGCAGAACGAGCGCGGGCAATATAAATATCTTTTCTGGTTCTCAGCTCAGTAATTTTGAGTTCGAGTTCCCGCATATCTTTTTTTAATCTAGCCACAACGCTACTTTGTTCTTCAATCTGGTTTAAGAGATCTGTGGCAGTTTTTTGATAAGCTTGACGTTTGGTCAGAGCTTCCCGTGCTAGAGGTTCGTTGCCTTGTTGTAGTGCTATTTGGGCGCGACGATACCATTCCTCTGCCGCAGACTGCGCTTGAGCCGCCTGCCGTTCGGTGCGTTTTTGGCTGGCGATCGCTGCTGCTACTGCTTGTCGTAACTGCACCAAATTGTCCTGCATTTCGATTACAGCTTGTTCCAGGACTTTTTCTGGATCTTCGGTAGCCCCAATTAAACTATTGATGTTAGCACGAATTGCCCGCCCGATACGGTCTATCAGTCCCATGTCGGCCCTCCAATGATATTTTGCCAGTCAGCAGCAAAGTTATGAGTAGATATTTACCTCATGGTATCTTATCGTCTGACTCGTTATGGCTGCTGCACCCTAGCTTTAATTCCTTTTGTCTCTAACATTTGCAAATGTTGTTTGACTTGCTCTTTTGTCTTAAAAGCTCCTAGATAAATAAATTTTTTTTCGGGTGACAAATAAGCATCAGGAACTGCTAGCCGTGCTTTAGTCAAATTATTGTCACCTTGATTATCAACGACCACATGATAGAAGCCATCCGCCAACGGTTTAATTTCTGCATCATCCAGCTTTTCTGGGGTGGGAGTTGGTTGGGGGGAGGGTGTGGCTGTGGCAGTCGGCTGTGGTACTTGGGCTGTATTTGTAGGAGTAATAACTGGGCTGGGTGTTGCGATCGGCAACGGTGGTGCCTGAGCAGTGGTTGTGGGAGAAACTATGGGGTTTTGGGTAACAACTGGGCTGGGTGTTGATATTAAAGTTGGTGTGGCTGTAGGTGCTAAACCAACTACATCATCAGGGGTTTTCACCTCTGAAAATTCGTTGTTAGCCAAATTAGGATATTTTGGTATGGGTGTGAGTGGTGCTTGCGTCTGTGCTTTAGTGTTGCTGCTTACATTTTCAGTCTTTATCCCTGAGTTGGAAGCGTTTCTTTGAAACAAATTATTTAAACTAAACTGGGGTAAACTTTTTGGATTAAACATTACATAACCAAGGGTAAGACTCGATAGTAATAGCAATAGCATCGAGCCAATACCTATGGGCGAGAGCAGACTATCGCTGGAAGTGCGAATTTTAGTTGTTTGGGGTTGTTCTTGTGCCAAACTCCGCAGCAGTGCTTCTGATGATTCTAAATAGTCATCTGGTGGTTTGGGAGTAGCTTGCGGCTTGACAATATCTTCACTCTTATTTTCCCCGATCGCCGCAGGAACAATATTGGCAGAATTTGGTGTTGGCAATGTTGGTTTTTCTTCTGTGGTGGATGCAGAGGAGATTTGAAGAGTATGCTGTCTTGGCAAGTTTTCCTTTTCAGACTTTGGCGATTCCTCATGAATATCTGCTACAACTGTTGGCGGTGTGGAGGATGAAACTTGGGGCAAGGAAATTTCGTTAACATTTTCTCCAATGGGTGGTGGTTGAGTTGTCACCCCCGCAGTCGTCACAACAGCTATCTTCTGAGCTTGATTGCTCATTGAAGCACGCATCCGGGGTTGATTGAGTGTTCTATATGCAGCTAACCGCGTTCGTCGATATCGCGTTAACTCTTGCTCTAGTTGTACTTCTAAACTTGCCAGTGCTGCTGCTAGAACTGGCTTCAAGCCAGGTGTTTTAGACGACTGTACACCCGAATCTTCCAGGTGATTTTGACTCATTGCCTATCTGCCTCAAATTTAGACTGCCGAAAATTAGGAATAATAGTAAAGTTAAAAACGGCTAGCTAAAAACTGTTAGCTAATCGGTGATAATTTAATTTAAATTTCAAAATACAGTTGTACTAAAAAACTGTGAAATTAGCATAAGGTTATTCCATCATCTAGATGCTATTTTGACACGCCCATACCAGGATGTCTTTGAACTCAGTTAACAATATTTTAGGTAGTCTAGAAATACAGACAAAATTACAACAGCAGCCGTTCCAGCGTTTGCTTTGCTGCTGGGCTGAAATTGTCGGAGTTGCGATCGCCGCCCATACTCGCCCAATATCGATACAACGTGATGTCTTGTATGTGGCTGCTTCTAGTGCTGCTTGGACACAAAACCTAACTTTTGAACGTCAGCGTCTGCTTGTTAAGGTCAATGCAGTGCTGCCTACTCCTTTGTTAGATATTCGTTTTTCTACAGCTTATTGGCATTCTAAAAAAGAAATTGCCGATCAACAAATACTCCTTCCGCAACAGCATCCGAGTCACCTGGATGAGGAAATCACATCGCCCCCTGAGGTTCCGTTGACTGCCAAAAACGCAAATACAGCGTTTGCTGATTGGGCAAAAACTGTACAAGCGCGATCGCATCACTTACCCTTGTGTCCTCAATGTCAATGTCCTACTCCTCCTGGGGAACTACAACGTTGGCAAGTCTGTTGTCTGTGTGCTGCTAAAAAGTTTTCAAATACTTTTGACTCTTAACTGTAATTTTTGTTACAACTATAATTGTTGATTTTCTGGATTCACATTATTTTTATTTGCATTTAGTTTAGTTAGGTTAAGCCTAGTGCTAATACTATTTCACGAAAAGGCTGATATGGATGTACCCCACCGCCTATGGCACCTCCCCTTAGTAAGGGGAGGTTGGGAGGGGTTGAATATGAATCACTCAAAAAGTTAAATAGTATAACAAGGCCACTAGAATAGTTCAAGGCATCTATATCTAGTAATTTTACTAGCCTGATTATCAGCTTGCCCTAAAGGTACTTATACACAAGTAGGAGGTTCATAAACTATTTCTTTATTTCGGTCATAGCTCAATAGTTGAACGAAACTTTATTAGCTAATTTATTCTTAAGCACATTCTTCTCCCATTGGATAGAAATTTTTGTCATTCAAACGTTACACAGGCTACCTTTTTTCTAAGACTTAATATGGCAGAATATACGATTGCCTTTATGCTCTTATGTATATCTTTTGCTAAGATTAGAAGATTAAAAGGAATTGAGAGCTTAGTTTTTAACCTTGATCCCTAGCAATTTTAAGTCAAAAGTCATTAGAGTCTAACTTTGGAAGTATATGTATCGTAATGTTAACTAAAATAATTGAAATATATAACACAAAGCTAAAAAGATTCTAAAGCAAATTATTTCTTAGGGATCGCTATAACCTAGATAAAAATATGCTTTTTGGCTCTTATCAGTATTTATATCTAGATGCAAAATTAGATTATGTAAATGAGCCGTAAAAGGCAATATATTATGAAAAATATTAAAGACTTAACTTCTGCTTGTAGATATTGTCGCTACTATCAGCCAGAGGGTCGTCGTGGTGGTATGTGTCAGCAGTTAGGAGCGCCAGTTCAAGCTAATTGGAAGGCTTGCTCTCTATCACTTCCGCCCTTTGCTCCCTCATGGGAAAGTTTGGAAGATGTTTGGAATTTGCCAGATGCCACCCCAGCGATCCCTTCAGAGATCAAGAAAGTAGTTATTGCTTCAATTGAAGGAACAGTTAGCAATACTACTGAACAGCCAAAAGCAAAAGTAGTAATAAGTTAGCTGTGTGGTTTAGACCAAGGGCAGTTAAATTACAAAAATAAAATTTGTATAGTGTTCAAATGCATCGTCAGGGTGAATTTCATCTAAACCAAAAAAATGAAACCAAGAATTTTTGAGAGACAACTTTTTACATTTGGCATTTGGAAACCGAAGCAGCACAGAGAGTTGTTAGTTATTAAAAAATTTCTTTGCAGGCAGTCTAAAAGAAAATTTACTTTTAACTTTTATTAACATAAGCGTGAATACTCCCCGCTAAGTAGATGTGGAACTGTATAGGTCTATAAATGACCTTAATATTTAAGAATCGCTCCTCGATATTAAGGAGCGATTTTTGCAATTTTAGGGTAACCAAGGATACTGACGAAAATTAGGTGGACGTTTTTCCAAAAATGCTTGTTTACCCTCGACTCCTTCTTCTGTCATGTAATAAAGTAAAGTGGCATTACCAGCAAGCTCTTGTAAACCAGCTTGCCCGTCACAGTCAGCATTAAATGCTGCTTTTAGACAACGAATCGCAATTGGACTTTTTTCTAAAATCTCTTTTCCCCACTGGATACCTTCTGCCTCTAATTGTTCTACTGGCACAACGCAGTTAACTAAGCCCATTTCTAGTGCTTGTTTAGCGTCGTACTGGCGACAGAGAAACCAAATTTCTCGTGCCTTTTTTTGTCCAACTATACGAGCGAGATAACTAGCTCCAAAACCACCATCAAAACTGCCTACTTTAGGGCCAGTCTGTCCGAAAATGGCATTGTCAGCAGCAATGGTGAGATCGCAAATTAAGTGAAGAACATGCCCACCACCGATCGCATAACCAGCTACCAAGGCAATCACTACTTTCGGCATTGTTCGGATCAGGCGTTGTAAATCTAGCACATTCAAACGGGGAATGCCGTCATCATCTAAATAACCTGCATTACCCCGTACACTTTGGTCACCTCCCGCACAAAACGCATATTTACCGTCTGTATGCGGCCCATAACCTGTAAATAAAACTACACCTATGCTAGTATCTTCGCGGGAATCACAGAAGGCATCGTAAAGTTCAAAAACTGTTTTAGGACGAAAGGCATTGCGTTTGTGTGGACGGTTAATGGTGATTTTAGCAATGCCATCGGCTTTGTGATAGAGAATGTCTTCGTAGGTTTTGGCAGTTTGCCAGTCAATTTGCATAACTGTGGAATGCTACTTGGAGTTGAAAATTGTATCTTGGGATAGGGAATACACCACCTATTAACTGTGCCACGATTACGTTACGAGTTGGAGAAGTTTCTCATGGCACAGACTGAAATAAATTCACAATCAGCCAACAATCCCCTGATTACTCCTGAACAAGACAAGCTAGGATATGCATCCTTTGCCCAGTATCTTGCAGATAGTATCTGTAAAATGAAATTTTCAGGAGGATTTGCGATCGCCGTGTATGGTGGTTGGAATTCTGGCAAATCTACGTTACTAAATTTTGTCATTAACTATCTCCAACAAAAGCCAGAAAACGAGCAACCAATCATAGTCCACTTTAATCCTTGGTTATTTTCTGGAAATGAAAACATTACAAGGCAATTTTTTGACCAATTACAAGATGTTTTAAGTCAAGTAACAAGTGTACCGAAAGGCTTGAAAGAGAGAATAGCAGATATTGCGAATGTGATTTCGGAAATTCCGCTTCCTTATACTAAAGCTACTAAGGCAGTAGCAAAGTTATTTGATGAGGAAGAGAAAGAAGCATCTGAAATCAAAGAAGAAGTTGAACAGATAGTTGCACAGCAACCACGACGAATAGTCATCGCCATTGACGATATTGATAGACTTGGTGCGGATGATATCAGAACACTCTTTCGCATTGTCAAAGCAATTCCCCATTTTACTAATGTTGTCTATCTTTTATTTTTTAATAAAGCAGTAGTTGCTAAAGCACTTGCAGAAACTGGAGACTCTCTAGAAAAAATTATCCAATATGCGTTTGAAATTCCTACTCCAGATCAAACATCGCTACGTAGATTACTGTTTGAAAAGCTGAATTTCATCATGGCTGATACACCAGAGGAGCTATTTGAATCAAATCGCTGGGGTAATATTTACTTACGAGGTATAGACCACTTTATTAATAATATTAGTGATATTGTTAGCTTTACTAATGCTCTGACAGTAATGTATCCTATCGTAAAAGGAGAAGTTAATGCAGTTGATTTTATTGCTATAGAATCACTACATTTGTTTTGCCCCAGCATTTATGAAAAAATATACAATAACTTTCCTGTTTCATAGAATATAACTATTCAGAGGAGAAAGTTAAAAGTTTAGTAAATACTTGGCTAGCTCAACTCAACGAGTTGGATAAACAACCTGTACAATATTTGCTCATGCAGCTTTTTCCAAAACTAGGAGACGTTTGGGGTAATATTAATGGTGACGACAGACAGCAAAAATTAGAATACTGTAAGCAACTTCGTATATGCTGTCCCGAAATATTTCCTATCTATTTTCGACTGAATTTAACAATAGGTGAATTAACCGATAGCCAGTTCCAATCCATTCTTACTTTAGCTGATGATACTCAAGTATTTAGCAACAAACTTATAGAATTGGTTCATCAAAAACGGCCTGATGGTATTACGCAAATTAGAGTATTTCTAGAACAGCTTGAAAATTACACTGAGAATAAAATTCCTCAAGATAGGCTTTCTATGATAGTAAAAGCTTTATGTAATATATGTGATAAAATTTCCTGTTTTGGAGATAAATCTCAGACAATGTTTGATTTAGGAAATAAAATAATAATCACTAACATTGTTTATAAAGTGTTACATAGACTGGATGAAAATACACGCTCTCATGTGTCTAAATTGTTATATCACAAAGCAAATTAACATCAAGAATTGTGAAAGAATGGGATATTGATATTCAAAATAAGGTAAGAGTTATCGTAAGATAAATTACTCACCCAAGTTAGAGATACTGAGTGCAAACACATTCAATAACTAAAATACATACCATTTCAAGTCAGGAAGAAAAGAACGAGACTGGTTTTAACGTCAATTCCTGCTAAGAAAATATGAATTTATTAGTAGATAACTCTCTGACAAAATAAAGTTGTTGACTCTATGATATAGAAGCTACATATAAATTTGGAACTAGGAGTGTGTTCAAAATAGCATATTGAAAGAATATCAAAATAAATTTTCTATCTGATTGTTATTCAAGAGTTTTCTTGTATTAATAGACAAAGTCTTCGAATTTTGTATTGCCAAAGTTACACTTCCAGAACATCACATCCAAGGATGAATGATGTGAACTGTGGTGTCAAATCTTTGGCATCAGTTTCTAATGTTGAATAGAATTATTGAAGCCATGTTCAAGATGAGAAATTGGTTAATTTTTGGATTACTGCTAGTTTTGGTAGTGTCGGGATGGAATGGGCAGGCGATCGCCAAGGATAATTTTGAAGTTTGGTTAGTGGATCAATCTAATTCTCCTGGAGTTTCCCACGGAGGCAAGATTTATATTTATGAAGGTTCCGATTTAATGGGCAAGCATCTCTCATCTGTGAAGCCCACTAGCGTGATTGACTTGGCAGGAAAAACTGCACAGATGTGTTCAGCCAACACTGGTGCGAACCCAGTTCGACCACATATGCTCTTATTTAATTCCAGCAATAGCCACGCTATTCTTTCATTTGTGGCAAGCGGGCATGTGGTAATTTATGATGCTGCCAAGCGAGAGCCAATTGCCTGCATCAGAACTAGTAAAGGAGCAGGTGGAGTACAACAAGCACATGCAGCCTATCCTTCTTCAGACAACAGCTACATTTTAGTAGCCAATCAAAATGGTAAATTACTAGAACGAATTGATACAGATTATAAAACTAACATTTACACGCTCAATCCTAGTGCAACAATAGATCTAGCCAATTGTACAACTCCGAATGGAGTAGGTTGCGAGTTAGCAGGTGTACGACCAGACAATGCACCCATCTGTCCTATTCTCGATTCATCAAGTCATCTGGGGTTTGTTACCTTGCGTGGAGGTGGAATGTTTGTTGTCAATCCAAAATCAAGCCCGATGACAATCTTGGCTGAGTATGACATGAATACAGTGCATGGCAACGGATGCGGCGGTGCTGAAGCTAGGAGCAATATGTACGTGAACTCTGGAGGTGGAACTGCTAGCAATCTTTCGCAGTTTGATGTATATAAATTTCCCCTTTTGGGTTACAACCCATTAAATCCACCCAACATACCTACACCGAAAGTCGTCTTTTCTGATAACACCACTCCCGATCGCGATGCTCACGGAATGGTGGTTACAAAGAATCAGCGTTTTGTGTGGGTAGGCGATCGCGCTGCAAACAAGATAGAGGTTATTTCTGTAAACTCAAACACGCAAGTCAATACGATTGACTTAGTAGGAGTATACAGTAACGATCCGACTCCTGACCTGATAGATATTGCTCCATCAGGTAAACTAGTTTTCATCTCTCTGCGTGGCCCTAATCCCTTGAGCGCCGATCCACACGTTTCCACTGGTAGTACTCCAGGTTTAGGTATCGTAAAAGTTACCGAAGGCGGCAAGAGTGGTATGATCAAGGGAATCGTCCCCATCAGTAATCTTGGCTTCGACAACGTAGAACGCGCTGATGCACACGGCATCAAAGTGCGGATTAAGTAAATTACTTCTGTTGGGCAATTCGTTCTGCTTCCTTTGCTGCCCTAACAAAGCACTGCTGACGCTCTTTTGATTTTCCCTCTCCATTCTTCACGGAATGCAAAGAACAAAAAACACCTGGGTCGACGGGTTTAATTCCTGGCTTATAAAGGGCTTCTGCTGTCTTTACCTGGTAAATTTCATGGTAGAAGCCTAACCCCCTACCTGCATTCTCCGTCAACCATTGCCACCAACAACTATGAGACAAATGACGCGCCCATTTATCTAGATCTGCATATGGTCGCAATATTGCATACTCACAGGCCCCTCTTCAGTCATCATCTGGCAAGTGAGTAAAAGTACTTCCGTACGAGCGGCTTCTAAGGCGGGGAACATTTCCTCTTATATACCAGATTGTTGGTATAAACGTTGTCCTTCCTTAGTATGAAATTGCACACCGAAGAAAGCTAAACATAGCGTCGGTTGTTCCCATAGTGCGGCGAGATAAGTTTAATTGGCAGGAATTTCGGGCATACAGTTAATCTCAATTTTTCATTCCCGTTGTAGCAATACCCCGAATCAACTGACGCTGACCGAGAAGAAATAACAACAATACTGGTATGGTGGCTATAGTTACTGCCGCCATCAGTAAGGGCCAATTATTGGTAAATTGCTCCTGAAATTCTGCTAGGGCTAGCTGCACTGTCCTTAATTCTGGTCGCGTGGTAAATACTAATGGTTTAAATAAGTCATTCCATTCACCAATAAAGGTGAATAAAAACAACGTTACCAAGGCTGGGCGTGCTAAAGGTAACATGATTCGCCACAAACTTTGCAGTCGGTTTGCCCCATCAATTGCTGCGGCTTCCTCTAATTCTACTGGGATAGTTAAGAAATACTGCCGCAGCAGGAAAATACCGAAACCATTAGCCGCAGTTGGAAAAATTAATGCCCAGTAAGTATTGATTAAGTGTCCCCACTTTAAAACTAAAAATATTGGAATTACTAACAATTGAAAGGGAATTACCAATGTTGCCAGTACAATGAGTAATAGTGCTTGCCGTCCGCGAAATTTTAGCCTGGCTAAAGCATAGCCTGCCAATGCCGAAGTTATAATCTGAAAGCCTGTGACAGCTAGGGCTACCAAGGTAGAATTAGCAAACGCCAGCAAAAATTTACCTCGTTGCCATGCCTCGCGGTAATTAGCAAAAGACCAACTATTTTTGGAGAAAAGTGTAGGAGTTGCCCCAGATGGTGCAAAAGATGTCAGGAAAACCACACATAGGGGCAGCAGGACAACAGTGGCCCCTAACAATAATACTCCCAGACTCCAAATGAGAGGATATTTGAGATTTGAGCTTGGTTTTGACATGAATTATAAAGAGATCCAAGCATTTTCTGATGCAACTGACGTAAACCTCCTTTCGGAAGAGATACGCTAAGGCTGCCAGCAACAGATAATCTATAACATAGTACTGGTTAAGTTAAATTAAACCATAGTGAGTAAATTAAAGGATGAAGGAAAGCAGAAGTAAGAAGTCAGAATCTGGAAGGGTACGTATTATTTGATTACTTCATGCTCCTTGCCCTGTAGCAAATAAGCGTGCAGGTGTTGACGAGTCTCCATAACTCGTTCATTAACCCTCTCCTACTGGCTTCTATAGATTTTAACTTAGGGATGATTATTGCCCTGCATACATAGGGTTAAATACAAATTTGGGATCTAATACTCTACACATTCAGGAGTGAAAATAAAATGCAGCAGCTAGCAGAGCAATTTGAAATTGATTTCCACAGTGAGACTTACAAAGATGCCTACAGCCGGATTAACGCAATTGTGATTGAAGGGGAGCAAGAAGCCCATGAAAATTATCTCAAACTAGCTGAACTGCTGCCAGAACATCAAGATGAACTAATTCGTCTTTCCAAGATGGAAAGTCGCCACAAAAAAGGATTTGAAGCGTGCGGGCGTAATCTCCAGGTGACACCAGATATGGAATTTGCCAAGCAGTTTTTTGCCGATCTACACCAAAATTTCCGTGATGCAGCTGCAGAAGGTAAGATTGTCACTTGCTTGCTAATTCAGTCTTTAATTATTGAATGTTTTGCGATCGCAGCATACAACATTTATATTCCTGTTGCCGATCCGTTCGCCCGCAAAATTACTGAAGGTGTAGTGAAAGATGAATACACTCATCTCAATTTTGGTGAAGTTTGGTTACAAGAACACTTCCAAGAATCCAAAGCTGAATTGGAAGAAGCAAATCGTCAAAATTTGCCTATAGTCTGGAAAATGCTTAATAAGGTTCAAGAAGATGCCGAGACTTTAGCAATGGAAAAAGAGGCTTTGGTAGAAGACTTTATGATTCAGTACGGTGAAGCTTTAAGTAACATTGGCTTCAATACCCGTGACATCATGCGTCTTTCAGCTTACGGACTTAGAACTGTGTAATTACTGCAACAGGTAGAGCTTGCAGAGCAAAGGTAAAAGGCAGAAAACACAAAGCTTTATACATTTACCTTTTACCTTCACCTCCTAGAAGCAGCTACTCTCAGTCTGGATAATCTTACGCTTTGTGTAGTATTTTTAAGGGTTAGTTAGCATCTTTCCCAACTTCCACCACGCTTTTGGCAAAGCTCACGCCTAAATAGAATAGTTCATGTTTGGTCTCATCGGACATCTCACTAGTTTAGAACACGCGCAGTCGGTAGCCAGAGAATTAGGCTATCCAGAATATGCTGATCAAGGTTTAGATTTTTGGTGCAGTGCTCCGCCCCAAATAGTCGATCACATTACCGTTACTAGCGTCACTGGGCAAAAAATCGAAGGTAAGTATGTAGAATCTTGCTTTTTACCAGAAATGCTGGCAAATCGCCGGATCAAAACAGCGACGCGTAAAATTCTCAACGCTATGGCTCATGCTCAAAAGCACGGAATCGACATCACGGCTTTGGGCGGCTTTTCTTCGATTATTTTTGAAAATTTTAAGTTAGAGCAGTTCCGGCAAGTCCGCAACATCAAACTGGAATTTGAACGCTTCACTACAGGGAATACTCATACAGCTTATATTATCTGTAAGCAAGTTGAGGAAGCCTCAAAACAATTAGGAATTAACCTATCGCAAGCAACTGTTGCTGTTTGTGGTGCAACCGGAGATATTGGCAGTGCTGTCTGTCGTTGGTTGGATGCGAGAACCGATGTTAAAGATCTATTATTGATCGCTCGTAACGAGGAACGACTCATAAATTTACAAGCAGAACTTGGGCGTGGGAAAATCCTGGCTTTGGAAGAAGCTCTACCCCTGGCTGATATTGTAGTTTGGGTTGCTAGTATGCCTAAAGGTGTAGAAATTGACCCCAACTCATTAAAGCAACCTTGTTTGCTAATTGATGGAGGCTACCCGAAAAATCTGGCTACTAAACTTCAGCATCCTGGTGTTTATGTCCTCAATGGTGGGATTGTAGAACATTCTCTTGATATTGACTGGAAAATTATGCAAATTGTCAATATGGATGTTCCGGCGCGTCAGTTATTTGCTTGTTTTGCAGAATCAATGCTATTGGAGTTTGAGAAGTTGTATACGAACTTCTCTTGGGGACGCAATCAGATTACTGTAGAGAAGATGGATCATATAGGTCAGGTGTCGGTAAAACACGGCTTTAGACCGCTGCTAGTTTAGAAATTTTGTTAGTAGATAGTAGTTAGTAGATTATTTACGATTAACCACTATCCACTATCCATTCCCCACTCTCGAACACTCAACTCCTATACAAGTCAGTAAAATGGCAACTACTGAGCGTAAACCACTACTATTGGATTTTGAAAAGCCACTGGCAGAACTTGCAAACCGGATTGATCAAATCCGTAAACTTGCAGAAGAAAATGGCGTCGATGTTTCTAGTCAAATTCGTCAATTGGAAGCACGTGCCATGCAACTGCGTGAGGAAATTTTTACTAGTCTATCTCCGTCTCAACGACTGCAAGTCGCTCGTCATCCCCGCCGTCCAAGTACTCTAGATTACATTCAAACTATCACTGATGAATGGTTTGAGCTGCATGGCGATCGCAATGGTTCTGACGATCCGGCTTTGATTGGTGGTGTGGCTCGCTTGGCAGGACAACCTGTGGTCATGTTGGGACATCAAAAGGGGCGCGACACAAAAGATAATATTGCCCGTAACTTTGGGATGGCGACTCCTGGTGGTTATCGCAAGGCAATGCGGTTAATGGAACACGCCAATAAGTTCGGGATGCCTATTTTGACTTTTATTGACACACCTGGAGCTTTACCCACAGTAGTCGCTGAAAGACAAGGCGCAGGAGAAGCGATCGCCTACAATCTGCGCGAGATGTTTTGCTTAGATGTACCAATTATTTGCACAGTGATTGGTGAAGGCGGATCTGGGGGAGCCTTAGGTATTGGAGTCGGCGATCGCGTTTTGATGTTTGAACACTCCGTTTATACCGTCATTACTCCGGAAGCTTGTGCAGCTATTTTGTGGAAGGACGCTAGCAAAGCTCCGCAAGCAGCAGCAGTCTTGAAAATGACTTCCTATGATTTGAAAAACTTAGGCATTATCGATCAGATATTGTCTGAACCTATTGGTGGTGCTCATTCCGAACCACTCAAAGCTGCTCAAGCTCTCAAAAGTGCTTTGTTAGACAACTTGGAGGAACTAGGGCGCTTAACTCCTACAGAACGTCGCCAACTCCGGTACGAGAAATTCCGCAAAATGGGTGTTTTTACTGAAGTTGCTCACTGATAGCATTCAAAACTATTGATTAGCATATTAGCAATGCTATAATTGCCTGTGGCACTGTAAAGATTTTTAACAATCTTTAAGAGTCATAGGCGTTTGCAATTTTTGCAAATCGACTCAAATTAACGAGTGATTTGTAATGTATTTATGAGAAAACCACGGGCGCAACCTTGCTTCCAAGACATACATTCTTATATGAGTCTTGGAAAAGCTTAATTAGTTGTATCCTATAGTATTCCCACCTTGGCTATGGAGTTTAGCACTTGTCCAAGCAAATTAATCTAATTTTAAGGTTTGCTTAATCTAGAGCAGCAAATCGAGAAGTTTGAGTATAAAGCTATGGCGATGCAGTTTCGTCTGCCAAAAATTGGAAAAGAGCATGAGTTTTGAGCAAAAACAACGCGCCCTAATAACAGGGGCAAGTAGTGGGATTGGCAAAGCAACTGCTTTGGCTTTTGCTAAAGCAGGGGTAGATGTAGCTCTAATTGGTCGTTCTGTTGACAAGTTAGAAGCAACAGCACAAGCAGCTAGGCACGCAGGAGTAAAAGCGAAAGCTTATTCTTTGGATCTAGCTTGTGTATCCCAAATTCAAGAAAAAATACAAAATATCAACCGTGACTTTGGGGATATAGATATTTTGGTAAACAACGCCGGTATAGGTTACACCGCAAGCTTAAGTGAAACTTCCTTATCTGATTGGCAGCAGGTGATGGATTTAAATCTTACCAGTGTGTTTCAGTGTATTATGGGAGTTCTGCCGGGAATGCGCGATCGCAACAGAGGTACGATCATTAACGTTGCGTCAATAGCAGGCAAACAAGCTTTTCCTGGATGGGGAGCCTACTGTGTTAGTAAAGCTGGTTTAATTGCTCTTTCTCAAACCTTGGCACAAGAAGAACGTCCCCACGGCATCCGCGTTACTACTGTTTGTCCTGGTGCTGTCAATACCGAACTTTGGGATCAAGAAACTGTAAACGTCAACTTTGACCGCTCAAAAATGTTAACTCCAGAAATAGTCGCTCAATCGATTGTATATGCTGCATTGCTACCACAGCAGGCAGTAATTGATGAGTTAACAGTAATGCCCAGTGCCGGCACTCTTTAAACGCCCAGTCATCGACTTTAAAACCTATTCAAGACTTATACCATGACTATAGCTCGTTCCAACGGTTCCAATCGCTTTCAATCTCCATTGATTCCCGACTTAACCGATGCCATAACTACCAGACCAGATCGCAACACTCACGATGGGCATCCAGCAGAATTACATCCCTCTGTGGAGGAGGAACCAATCGAGGAGATGATAGATGCCGTCAGGAAGCTACTGGTGGGTGTAGGAGAAGATCCGGAACGCGAGGGACTCTTGAAAACCCCTAAGCGAGTGGCAGAGGCACTGCGGTTTCTAACCAGTGGCTATAACCAGTCTTTGGAAGAACTTGTCAATGGTGCTATTTTTGATGAAGGACACAACGAGATGGTGCTCGTTCGAGATATCAACGTCTTCAGTTTGTGCGAACACCATATGTTACCGTTTATGGGCAAAGCTCATGTTGCTTATATTCCCAACCAAAAAGTGGTAGGATTAAGTAAACTGGCTCGAATTGTGGAAATGTACTCTCGTCGCTTACAAGTGCAAGAGAGATTAACTCGGCAAATAGCTGAAGCCATTCAGGAAATTTTAGAACCACAAGGCGTTGCAGTTGTGATGGAAGCCACCCATATGTGCATGGTGATGCGCGGTGTACAAAAACCCGGTTCCTGGACTGTTACCAGTGCTATGGTGGGTGTTTTTCAAGAAGAGCAAAAAACCCGCGAAGAATTCTTCAACTTAATTCGTCATCAAGCAGCAATATTTTAGGGACTAGGGATTAGGGACTAGGGACTAGTAATCAAGTATTTAGTCAAGGTTGTATATTATTCTAGCCTCTAGCCCCTAGCCTCTCAAACAACCTAGCCACCTTATCTAAATCTTTGTCTCCAGGGGTATGTTCTACACCACTAGATAAATCAATGCCACCGGGATGAACTTGCTTGAGGGCTTCTAAAACATTATCGGGCGTTAGTCCCCCAGCTAAAAACCAAGGACAACTGGGGTTAAATTGCTGTAACATTTGCCAATCTAAAGTTTTACCTGTGCCACCTAGTTGCTGGGGATGATAAGCATCAAGTAGTAGTGTATCTACACAAGCACTATAGATAATTGCTTTGTCAAAATCTCTGGCATTACGTATCCTGATAGCTTTAATAATTTCTACATCGGGCAAATTTTCACGTAACTTTTGGCAAAATTCTGGTGATTCGTCTGCGTGCAATTGAACACCAGTTAGCCCAGAATTGGTGACTATCTGTGTAATTTCCTCAAGACTAGTATTAGCAAATACACCAATTTTGTCAATTGTGTCGGGTAAAAGTGCCACTACTGCTTGAATTTGTTCTAATTGTACGTAGCGGAGTGAGGTAGCAACACAGATAAATCCTAAAGCCGTTGCGCCAAAAGAAGCGATCGCTTTACCTTGTTCCGGTTTTGTAATGCCGCAAATCTTAACCCGCATAAAATAAAAATTTCAGAGTTTCTGTGTCGCTGGCAATTCTATAATTTTTGTGGTCTATGTCAATATTTTTTTGAGGAGATACGAGTTTGATTTCTTCAATTTTACTAGCAGCCCAACCCACTGTTCCTGCTACACCAGCGTGGAATCCCACAGTGGGAATCATTATCAGTGTTAGCTGTATAGTAGCAGTTTTACTGACTACCAGAATTGAGCGCCCTCAAGTTGGCCCTAAATTACCTGGGCTGCCTTTGAGTGTTCCTGCATTCATTGCGGCAATGGCTTTCGGTCATTTAATTGGCGTTGGTATTGTTTTAGGGCTGACTAATATCGGTAGTATTTAGTTTTGAGTAGAGACGTTTAATCTAACGCTCTGATTCAAGTATTTCTCCTGCCATCCTCCTAACCACGGGAAGAGTTTTAACCTACCTGTAGAAGGAGGATGCAGTTGCTAAATCAGATAGAGCATAGACGTGGTTATAAAAAGGTGATCGCGTCGCATTTTTATAGCTAACTCAATTGATGTATGCAGGAGAAGTAAACATGATTTCAGCAATTCTATTTGCAGTTCAATCTACTGTTCCCTACACTGGCATGGGATGGAGCTTGGCGCAGCCAGTAATTATCATTGGTGCTTGTCTATTATGTCTTTTTATCATTCCCCGTGTGGTTTGGTATCCTCATGTAGGGCCGAAAATGCCTTTACCCTTCCCATCAGTGTTCAATAATCCCAGCGTCGCTACATTTCTGGCTGCAATGGCTGCCGGTCATTTAATTGGTGTTGGTGCCTACTTAGGATTAACCAATGTTGGCTATTTAGCAAGTTAATAACCAGCATATAATATAACTTACATTCCCAAGGCACATCATGATGCTGGTGTGCCTGATCGTTCTGGAAAATGTACGATTGTGATCGAAGTTTCTGGATGATTGCGAGCGATCGCTTCCGGTTCTTTTCCCAAGGCTGGTTGACCGAAGCGATGAGTACTTTCAAGCAAAACCAATAAATCATTGGCTTTGAGTAATTCTGAGATTTTCCTGACTGAATTTCCTCGCACTTTTTGGATAGAAATTTCAGTGTCGGCTACCAATGATTCTAAATTGGGTAAATATTCTTTTGGTTCGGCAAATACCTGTAAAACTTCTAAGGGAGCCTTGAGTGCTTCTGAAAGGATTTTAGCCAAGCTTAGAGTTTGGCGGAGCGTAGAAGCAGAAACTCTGTGGTCAGTGATAGCTAACAATACTCTTTGGGTATTCTCAATTGGCTGGGCAAAGCGAGTGATAAGTACGGGTGCTGTTGAACGCCGGACAATGTTATCGATTACACCACCGAAGAAGTTTTCTCGATATGTAGAGTAACCCTTCCAACCACAAATTACTAAACTAGCATCTCTTTCTTGGGCTGCTCGCAAAATGCCTAAATCAATAGAATCATCAATCCTGCCGATAGGTTCAACACGAGTAACAGCAGCGTGGGCAAGAGTTTCAGCAGTGTCTAACAGCCGTTTTTGTTGCGTCTTTGCTGTTATACCTACAGAGCCATGTTTATCTGAAATAATAACGTGTAGTGGTAATAAAGTGCCGTTGCCTTGTTTAGTGAGGATAATAGCCAAATTGAGGAGGTTATCTTCTGTACTGGGGTTAGCAACAGGAACTAAAACACGATTTGCCAAATTACTGAACGCTGCCGAATGTTCCAAGTCTTCTGTTTTAGAACTTGCAGCATGGGCAGGCTCCTGCTGAATTCTTCCTCCCCAACGCTCCACAATCCACGGGGAAGCAATACAGCTTACCAGTATCATCGCGATAATTCCATTGACAGTTAATTCATCAACTAGCTTGATGTTAAAGGCAACTGTAATGGCTGCTAGTGTGGAAGCGGCTTGGGCAACAGAAAGCCCAAACATCACCATCGTGCTGGGGATTTTCCAATTAAATACCTTGGCTGTACCCCAAGCTGCTAAAAATTTGCTAGCGAATTCTGCCCCAATCATCACAACAGCAACTAAGATACCACGGGCATCTTGGATGAGGATAAGAGGGTTTACCAACATTCCCACAGAAATGAGGAAAATAGGCACAAACAACGTATTGCCAATGAACTGAATTCGATTCATCAACGGACTCATCTGGGGAATGAGTTGAGTAATCGCTACTCCGGCTAAGAATGCTCCAACAATTGGCTCAATTTCAATTAACTTGGCAAGATAAGAGACAATAAATAGAGCCGCTAATACAAACAAAAATTCTGCCCCCTCATCATGTCCGAAGCGACGAAAAAACCAACGACCTAAATTTGGCACTCCCCAGAGAGTAGCAAAGGTATAGATTGCTAGAGATGGAATCAAAAATAGCCAGAAGTTGAGTGTGAGATTACCTTGGTTGGCTTTGACAACAATTGCTAGCACCAACAGTGCTAGCACATTCGTAATCAGGGTTCCTCCTAAAGTGGCGGTGACAACCTGATTACGCATAATCCCAAGCTTAGACAGAACAGGTAAAGCCAACAGCGTATGGGAAGCAAAACAAGACGCTACCAACACCGAGGCTAAAAAGCTATATCCTAGAGGCAACATTGCTGCTGTGCCTATAACCATTGGAATCAAAAACGTTGCCATTCCAAAGGTTAAGGCTTTATTGGCGTTGCGTTTAAGATCATCTAAACTGGTTTCTAAGCCCCCAAGAAACATCAAAAACAGCAACCCTACCGTGCCAAGCAACTCAATTGTTTTGTCTCGTTCTAGCAAACCCAAACCATGAGGCCCGACAAGTATCCCTGCTAAAATTAAGCCGATAATTCCTGGCAACTTGAAGCGCTCAAATAGTAGAGGCGTGACAAGCATAATTGCCAGAATAATTAGGAAAATGGCAACTGGATCGGTGATAGGTTGAAATATCTGTGCAAAAACTAACTGCTGAGTTAGTATAATTTCTCGGAAATTCAAAAGCTGTAGTTCAATGTTCACAATGGCTACTTTTGAGAAGACTGTTAATTATAGGCAGACGGCAGAAGGGAAAGAAAAAGCTTTTATGAAAGCCTTCAAGTTCCACCTCAAATAAGGATTTGAGAGTCTAACCTGCAAAACTTCTATCACCGTATAATAAAGAGTTAGTTTAAAATTCTTCTTAATTACCTTCTGCCTCCTGCATACGTACTTCTGCCTTAATTTAGTAAACCCTTCTCCTTCAACGCTTCCAAAACTACCTGAGCATCAGGTGAACCCTGACGGTAGAATACAGGCGGCTGCCCAACAGGAGCATCTATCTGCTGATACATGCCTTGAGCTGCATTACCGTAAGTATTGCCACTCCACAGGTGAACCCATTTACCAATGGGCAAATAAACATTAACACTAGTCGCGCCCGGCTTTAAAACTGGTGCAATTAAAAACTCACTTCCCAGTAAAAACTTATCTTCGATTTTGTAAGTATTGGGGTCATCGGGATAGTGTAAAAATAGATGGCGAACGAGCGGATATCCTGTTGTTGCTGCTTCTGCCATTAATTTTTTCCTATATCCAGCAAACGCCGCATAAATTTTTGCCCAATAACTGAAAGTTGCTAGTGTTTCATCATTAGTATAAAACTGAACGTTGGCATCGGGCTGATTACCTTCGTGAGTACGAAATATTGGACTAAAGGCGTTCATCTCCATCCATCGGAAGAGGAGTTCCTGAGAACGTTTGAAACCTATGCCAAAAGCGAGCAAAATTGGATAGGCAATACTGGTGTAGCCACCAATATCACTGTGGTTAATGCTAAACCCGGATATCCCACCACTAATTAATCCTTTCAGGGCGCTAGGCATACCGTCGTTTTCTTTCCAGGTGACATTTTGATCGCCCAACCACATAGCTGTACTAAAAAGAGGAGTTTTGAGGTAACCGGCGCGATTGAAAAACCATGCCTCGCCTTCTTTACCAGCTTCTGCGATCGCCTCTCGATTTACTTGCGCCCAGTCAACTACATACTGATTGTGGTAGCTAAGTCCTGATTCTTGAGAATAAAATTTACCGTCAAATTGTGCTGCTTCGGCGAAGTCTGCCATCCAAAATTTTGCACCGTTGCCTAGTATCTCTTCCTTAATCAGGCTTTTAAACCATTCACGGGCATTAGGGTTACTTAAGTCAACAAGAGCAGCAGCAAAATCAGTATTATCCACAAGATAAATCTCTCCAGCTTCATCCTTAACCAAAAAATCTTGTTCTTCTGCTTCTTGGTAAAGGTTACGTCTACCTTGAATTTGTTCGGAAGGAGGATTGACTAAAAAAGGGTTGATATACACACCGACTCTAATTCCTTCCTGCGCTAAATCGGCTACCAATTCTTTCCAGTGAGGATAAGTATTTTCATCTAACTGCCAATTCCACCACAGTTGTTTGCCAACCGCAGTTTTGCGTTGCCCTACCCAATCTTGCAACCAAAAACCAGCAATAGGAGTGTTGAGAGCGCGTAGCTTTTCCCAGACAGATCGCACTAACCGAGAACCACCCTGCATCCCAACAATGGCACCATAGTTCACCCAGTCGGGAAGAGGGGGCATCCTTCCCGTGTGCGCACTATACAGTTCTATCAACTCTAATGGAGTCTCACCAGCAAGAATTCGCCCCTGCATCCGGTTGGAAAAAATTCTGACGCTGGCTGTTTCTTTCTCTCGTAAATCGAATACAGAGGGTTCGGTATTCATCAGAAACAGCGATCGCATTTTGCTGGTAATAAAATGAGGTGCTGGAGCGTAGCTAGAGAACATTGTACCTGCCACCCCCAGCAAATTCAGGGTTTTGGGGCCGGGATCTCCACGACCGATTCCCCCTTCTTCGGTCACAATTCGCACTTCATAACCTTTGCAATCAATTCGAGAAAATTGCTCGCCGAAGCCGTAAAAGTGTTCGTCAGCCGATGTAGCAAATCGCAATTGAGCCAGATTTATGTCATCGCCAATGATATGCAGGTAAAAATCGAGTTGATTGGAGGCAGAAGTACGGAAGTAAAGTGCGTACTGAGCGCTCTCACCTTGAGAACGTGATTCCTGGAGACGACCAAAAATTACCAGAAAATCTCCTGCTTCCTCAATCCGATCTACTGTTTGATTGGGAAATTGGGACTTTCTATTTTCATCAATCTCTACCGAACCCCGTTCCTCAATAATTTCTAGGTATACTTTTGCCCCAGCGATAAAGTTCTGACCAGCAGGTGTGTGCCATACTATCTTTGATGGATTGTCTGCATGATTGATGTACAGGTACGGCTTTTGTGTATCAGCACCCTGCCAATTGATCGTAAATTCCCCTAACTGATAAGTTTGGCTGGGGACAACTGTGGCGATCGCACCAAAATCGATAACTTTTGGACGAAAAATGATCCGAAAAGGTTGACTCAGCACTCGCAGGAGCCGCCTTACTACCCAACCAGAAGAACGCACTCTACACTTTGGTTGTTTTACCTGTTTTTGAAGTTGCTGTAGCTGTTTAAAAGTTACCGCTTCTGGGGTATTTTCCTGGTAGTGCTGGGGAGAGGGCATATTCTTTTTTCCTATATTGATGAAATTACTTACAATGGTGTTGTTTATGTGTATTTAAATTAACTTTATCTATCATCTCAAGAAAATTTATAGTTTTTGTTACACATCGAAAAGTTTTTTCATTAATGTAACAAAACAATTAAGTACGTTAGGATGATCCGTAACGCACGCTAATACACATAGGTAATTTCAATCGATAAAGAAATAATTCCCGACTGGCTTGAAAAAGGGTGTGGGGGTGTGAGGGTGTAGGGGTGTAGGAAGAGTCAAATTTTCATGACGAGCATTGTGGGCTATTTGCCCGTGGGAGTCTAACTTGAAAAAAGGTGTAGGGGAAATACCTTATTTCATGCTTACTCTCGTTAACAGGTTCAAATACGCGAGGCAGTAGCAGAGTATGAAGAATTGCTTAGTTAGGAGCATGGCGATCTGTGACTTGCACCATAAAATGTCAAATCACATAGTTTAATCAGTCTAAATTGAAGCAATAATTGCATTTTTTATAGAATTAATATAAGCATCTATTTGCTGGATTGCTTGCACGTTGCTACTCGTACCAATATCCTTAATACCATGCGCCAACCACTTTGCCAACTCCTGCTGCACCAATACCTGATACGAGTATGATTGCACCAGCGATTGCCGTAGGAGTAAATAGGGTTAAAGCCGCACCTGTCACTATTGCAGCCAATCCTGCTCCGCTAGAGGCTAGCTTAGTGATGTCTCCTCCTGTCTGAGTGTTATTCATTGCTTTTTGATACCTCACTTTTGCAGCCTCAAGCCCTCCGATAACCAGTTTTGCTTCTTCGACTGTCATATTGATTCCATTCCATGCCACCGGGGTAATATCTGGTCGATCTCCAACGCCTACCCGATGTTGCTCAACCATTTGGTTAACAAGTTCAATCACATCTTTGAGGGTCATGCCCATTTCCTCGTTTATTGCTTAGATCTAGTCTTCCCTGAAATTCTGGTACATAACTCAATCTAAGCTGGTAAACTTTGTTTATTGCGAACCTCGTCATTTCAAGTCCGTTTAGGGACTTGCAAATAAAAAATATCCAAAAATTTCTTGTGGTGCGGCGTGATCGCCCGCTAATCACCAAGAAAGGGCAGGATGCCCATCCCACAAGATGAGATAATTCATTTTCTGGTGTTCCCTTAAATTCATCATCATAAAAATCTCTCCGCGTCTTTGTGTCACCGTGTCCCCACGTCAACCTTAACGAGAAGTTCTGAGTTCTGATTTTTAGCCTTGCAGCTGTTCGCTCAGACGTTGCTCCAACATTTCTAATAAGCTATCAACATCCTTGCCAACTTGTTCAAAACAAATTGGCGGTGCTGGTTGTGGTTCAAAATGAATTAACTTAATTTGGTCTTTTGCAATAGCAATCATGACAACTTCCACTTCAGGTTGGTAATGCGCCACAATTCCCAAAATTTCCTGAAGTCTATTCTCAACTTTTAGATTTAAGTTCTCTACTGCTTCTTGAGGACAGTAAACAAAATGCGGCTTTGGTTGCAAGTCAATGCCGATAGTAACTTTGCTGTCACTATTTTCTAACCACAAGCCCCAAGCTAGTGCCGCCAGTTCTTGCTGATGGGTTTTGATAAATTGATCGAGTTGGCGACGCCACTTATTCTCTGGTGATTCCGGTTGGGTAGTACCAAACATCATATTTAATTAGGGGACAGCGGATAGGGGACAGGGATAGGAGATAGGGAACAGGTTAGTTCTATTTTTATGTAACCTGTAAGCTATAGCCTTTTACCTATTTACCCAGTGCAGAAGAACGATTCATAGAAAATCATCTCACGCCGAGAGGCAATGTTGACAAACTACCTTAAACCAGATTGAACGCGCCATAAACTAGCATAAACTCCGTTTTGCTGTAACAGTTGCTCGTGGGTTCCAGCCTCAATGAATTTTCCGTGCTCCATCACATAGATCCGATCGCTATTACGAATGGTAGAAAGACGGTGAGCGATTGCGATCGTTGTTCGATTGACAGTAATGCGTTCTAGCGATCGCTGAATAGCTGCTTCTGTTTCGTTATCTACGGCTGAGGTGGCTTCGTCTAAAATTAGAATGGGCGGATTTTTGAGTACGGCACGAGCAATAGCAATTCGTTGGCGTTGTCCGCCAGATAGCTTTTGTCCTCGTTCACCCACAATTGTTTCATATCCTTGGGGCAGAGTTGTAATAAATTCATGCGCCTCTGCGATTTTGGCCGCTATAATAATTTCTCGTTCGGTAGCATCAAAGCTTCGTAGGCAATATTCTCTGCCACAGTACCATGAAATAAAAAGACATCTTGACTCACCAAACCAAGACAACGGCGTAAATCTTGCAACCTTAGCTTTTGGATATCAAAACCATCTAGAGTGATTTCTCCCGATTGCACTTCGTAAAACCGTAATAACAGTTTAACTAAAGTGCTCTTCCCAGAACCATTAGAACCGACAATAGCGATCGTTTTCCCTGCTGGAATAATTAATGACAAATTCTTGATGACCGATTGCCTACCTTGATAAGCGAAAGTAATATGTTTAAATTCCACCTCCCCACGCACTTCTTGCAAAGGTAGCGGCACATCTCCCGGATGGATAGCAATGGGAGTATCCAACAAATTCATAACTCTATTTGTGGAAGCCATTGCTCGTTGATATTGAGCAAAAGTCTCGCCTAATCTAGTTAAAAGCCAAAGTAATCGTTGAATTAAAAATACCAAAACGCTATATGCGCCTACAGAAATTGTGCCTCGAACTGCTGCCAAGCCACCATAGAATAACAATGTTGTGAATCCCACTAAAATCAGCATCCTACTTAAAGGAATATAAGCAGCAGAAAGTATAATTGCTTTGGCATTACTACGGCGATATGCTTCACTTTCTACTCCTAAACGTGAGATTTCGTAATCTTCGGCAGTGAAACTTTTAATAGTAGTAATTGCACTGAGATTGTTCGCTAGGCAAGAATTTAGTAAACCCACCTTTTCTCGAACATCAGCGTAGCGAGGCGCCAGTACATCCTGATAAGCAAATGTTCCCCAAATAATAAAAGGTATAGGTGACATTGCCATCCAAGCCACATTAGGAGCCACAATAAAGAAAGCGCCACCAATAATTACTACAGTAGTCGCAACTTGGATAATATCATTTGCTCCTCTATCTAAAAAATGCTCCAACTGGTTGATATCGTCACTGAGGATAGACATCAAGCCACCTGTGCTACATTCTTCAAAGTATGCCAGTTCCAATTCTTGTAAATGCTTGTAAGCATCCAAACGTAAATCATGCTGGATGTTTTGTGCCAAATTACGCCATAGTCTGGCGTAGGCATACTCAAAAATAGATTCTAAAATCCAAATAATGACAGTCAGAAAAGCAAGAATTAAAAATTGTCCAAAAATATCTTTGATTCCCAACTGTGCAATGATAGAATCTTGCTGCTTTACAACCACATCAACCGCAATGCCAATCAACCTTGGTGGTGCCAAATCCATCAGCTTGTTAAGCATAGAACAAGTACTGGCTTGCCAAAATTGTTTGCGATACTGCTGTCCATAATTCAGCAGACGTTGAAGAGGATGGGTTAAGCCCCTGCCTTTTTTGCCGCCTGACGAGATTTAAATACCGTAGTCACTGCCGTTTGCAATTACGTGAAATAACTGATACTACCATGTTTGCCAATGATGAAGTGTCACTATATAGCTAGAAATACTTAACAATAATTAAAGGAGATAGAATTTGAAAAATCAGCAATTTGGTAGTTGGCAAAGCTTAGTAGCAGGTGTTGCAATAGCAGTACTTGTGATATTTGCTCTCAATTCCTTTATCATTATTAATCCAGGCGAGGCGGGGGTGCTAAGTATTTTGGGTAAAGCAAGAGATGGAGCTTTACTAGAGGGTATTCATATCAAACCACCTTTGATCTCTAGAGTAGATGTATATGATGTAACGGTGCAAAAATACGAAATACCTGCTCAAAGTGCTACCAAAGATTTACAAGAACTAACAGCTAAATTTGCGATCAATTTCCGCATCGATCCTCAACAAGTAGTTGAGATTAGAAGAAAACAGGGAAGTTTGGAGAATATTGTCTCCAAAATCATCGCTCCCCAAACTCAAGAATCTTTTAAAATTGCAGCCGCAAGGAGGACAGTAGAAGAAGCAATTACCAAAAGAAATGAACTAAAGGAAGATTTTGATACAGCCTTGGGACAACGCTTAGATAAATATGGGATTATTGTTCTAGATACTAGTGTGATTGACTTAACTTTCTCTCCAGAGTTTGCGAAAGCAGTTGAAGATAAACAAATTGCGGAACAAAGAGCGCAAAGAGCTGTCTACATAGCACAAGAAGCTGAACAAGAAGCACAAGCAGATATTAATCGTGCCAAGGGAAAGGCTGAAGCTCAAAGACTTTTAGCAGAAACATTAAAAGCCCAAGGAGGGCAGTTAGTTCTACAAAAGGAAGCAATTGAAGCGTGGAAAAATGGTGGTGCTCAAATGCCAAAAGTTCTTGTCATCGGTAAAGATTCTCAAAGTAGTGTGCCTTTCCTTTTTAATGTGAGCAATTTGCAGGAATAAACCTAAGTTTAATCTGAAATGTAGATTATGCCCTAATCAGCAACAAAGTACACACCTAGTAGATAATAAGCAGATTTATGTCAAGCAAAAATCAGACTAACTTCACGATCGCAGACGCTAAAAAAGTTCTTAACAAGTTTAATTGCGTAGATATTGCACCAAAAATTAAGCCGTCAGAAAAGTCTTTAATTCGTGAAGCTTTACTTTTGATTGCCAAACTTTCTGATTACCAAATTTTAGGTATTTGTGCTGATACAGAAGCAGAAGGAATGTTAGCGATGAAAACATATTCCTTGGCTTTGGGTTATGAACCACCAAGTAATTTACCTGCTATTGAGGGGCCTGTTTATATTAAATTAAACGGCAAAAATGGTGTATGTAATATCGACTCTTACTTTGGGCATCATCGTGGTGTTTTAGTATCATGTCAATCTTTTTCTCCTCATGGTATTAACGAAATGTATGGTCATTTACCACTTGATTTATTTGTATAGGTAGAGTGGATAATGGGACGTTAATGTGCCATTTACAATTAGGTGCAAAAGCACAACATTCATAGGAGAAGTTAAAATTGTAGGGTGCGTTGTCGCTTGCGTAACGCACCTTATTATATAAGTAAGCGAACATAATTAAACTGAAAATGCCAAATTATTAAACTCTATCAAGAAGGGACTTTTACCTTCTGCCTCTCCGAAGCTTTGAGCCTCCTTCGGAGGAGCAACGCTTTCGGAGGAAACCTCCACACCCTTACGGGAATTCGCTCCGCGCCTACAAACTTCTCTCTGCCCTCTGCCTTATACTTAATACAAAATTTTAAATTTGAAATTGTTATGAGTTTGATTACACTGCAATCAGTTAAAAAAGATTTTGGCATTAAAGAAATTCTTAAAGATGCAAGCTTTAGTCTAGATGCGACTGATAAAGTTGGCTTAATTGGTACTAACGGTTCTGGTAAATCAACATTATTAAAAATGATTGCTGGACTAGAACCAATTGATAGTGGGCAAATTTTTGTGAATTCTGGTGTGAAAATTATCTACTTGCCCCAACAGCCAGATTTAGATGAAAATCACACAGTTTTAGAGCAAGTTTTTGCTGATAGTGGTGAAGAAATGGCTTTGGTGCGTGAGTATGAAGAAATTTCCGAGCAACTAGCTCACGAGCCAGAAAATAATCAGTTGATGTCTCGCCTTTCGGCGGTGATGCAGCGTATGGATGCAAATGGAGCTTGGGAACTAGAAACCAATGCTAAAATCATCCTCTCAAAATTAGGAATTACAGATTTTAATGCTCGCATCGGAACTTTGTCTGGAGGTTACCGCAAGCGTATCGCCTTAGCCACAGCTTTGCTATCAGAACCAGATTTATTACTGATGGATGAGCCAACAAACCATTTAGATGCAAATTCTGTCGAGTGGTTGCAAAGTTATTTAAATCGTTATCGCGGTGCATTGCTTTTGATTACTCACGATCGCTATTTTTTAGATCGTGTCACCAACCGCATTATTGAAATTGATCGAGGCGATATTTACACCTACTCTGGGAATTATTCATACTATCTAGAAAAGAAAGCCGAAGCCGAAGAATCCGCTCTGAGCAGTCAGCGTAAATTTCAGGGAGTATTGCGGCGCGAATTGGAATGGTTGAAAAGAGGGCCAAAAGCCAGAAGTACTAAACAAAAAGCTAGAATAGATCGGATTAGTGATATGCAAGCAACTGAGTTTAAACAAGCTCAGGGAAAAGTTGATATTTCTACAGCCAGTCGTCGGATCGGCAAAAAAGTTATCGAACTGGAAAATATCTCCAAAGCCTACAATGGGCGTACCCTAATTAAAAATTTTACCTACGAATTTAACCCAGAAGACCGGATTGGAATTATCGGCGGTAACGGTGCAGGTAAGTCTACATTGATGGATATTATTACCGGGCGCGTACAGCCGGATACTGGTAATGTGGACATTGGTACTACCATTCACATTGGCTATTTTGACCAACATTCTGAAGAATTACTGACAGCCTTGAACGACAATCAGCGCGTGATTGAATACATTAAAGAAGAAGGTGAATACGTTCAAGTTGCTGATGGCACTAAAATTACTGCATCCCAAATGTTAGAACGATTTTTGTTTCCTGGGAATCAGCAATATGCTCCCATTCATAAACTTTCTGGAGGAGAAAAACGACGCTTATTTTTATTGCGCGTTTTGATGGGTGCGCCGAATGTTTTGATATTAGATGAACCGACGAATGATTTGGATGTACAAACGTTAGCAATTTTGGAAGAATATTTAGAAGATTTTAGTGGCTGTGTAATTGTTGTTTCCCACGATCGCTATTTTCTCGATCGGACAGTAGATACTATATTTGCTCTCGAAGAAGAAGGAAAGATTCGACAGTATCCTGGTAATTATTCAGTTTATCTAGATTACAAAAAAGCTGAAGAAGAAAAGCAGCAAGCAACTAACAATACTAAGGAAAAGCCGAAAAATCTAGAGGCAGAAAAAGTAAATTCTCAGCCCCAACAACCAGAACAAAAAAAACGGCGCAGGCTCTCAACTTGGGAAAGGCGGGAATTTGAAGAACTTGAAGGTAAAATTGCCCAATTAGAAGCCGAGAAAACAGAAACAGAAAAAGCGCTCTCCAAAGTGCCACCAGGAAATTACACCCAAGTACAAAAACTCTACGAAGAGGTGGAAACATTGAAGCAGGCAATAGATGTGGCGACAGAGCGCTGGTTAGAATTAGCTGAAATGGAGTCTTAGAGAATATCAACAGTATCAATTATACCCAAATATCAGAGGTGCAATCGCCTCCTGGATAACGTATTTCGTGCGCACGAGCAGAGCCGGCTGGTTCTTTACCAAAATCAACGTAGAAATCCTGGTTAATTTTCATACCGCCATTTTCGGTATCGCAGTCAATTTGCAACAAATAGGAACCTGTCTTGGATAAATCTGGGTAAAACTGATTGTCCCAACTACTAAATAGAGAATTTGTGACATAAAGCCGCTTACCATCCAAACTTAGTTGTAGCATCTGCGGGCCACCAGCCAATTTATGAGCTTGAACTTCGCTGCCATTACCAAGCAAACCACCGCACCAAACCTGTCCCGTGAGTTGGGGTTGGGAAGGGTTGCTGATGTCATACTGACGAATATCGCCGTGCAACCAGTTGGAGAAGTAAACAAAGCGATCGTCCATTGAAATTAGGATATCAGTAATTAAAGATGGCACAGGGATTGGCCAACCTTCCACTTCTTGTGATGGCACATCAATAACTTTTTCTAGTTGCCAATTTCCATTGGATTTGTACCAATGCCAAACATTACTGCTGAGTGCAGCACCAACAAAACCATGCGTACTCTCAGGGTTATGATGAAAACGCACTTCTAAGGGGATAATTCCTTCTTCACCTAAATCAAAACTTTCAATAATTTCGTGTTTTGACCAATCCCAGAAATGTAAATGATGCCCGTATTTTGCGGCTGCTACGTCATTGAGATCAAAACCAGGATAAAAAGTTTTTGGCGCACCCCATTCACTACTCACCATGACGTTATGTCGCGGTTGATACCAGAAGTCGTAGTTGAACTGCATGGCTTCGGCTTGACGTTCCCAGCGCCCAACAATATCAAAATTCTCATCCAGCAACAAAAAGCCACCGGGGCCATTGCCTTCGCCATCACCTAACATAGAAATCATCATGTGGCTATCGGCTAGGCAGTGGACTGTATGGGGGGCTGTTAAATTGGTTTTTGCTTTGATTTCTTCTGGTTCAATGATTTTATAAAGTTTAGGAGTACGAGCATCTGCCGTATCAACAATATAAACTCGGCTAGAACGCAGTCCGGGAATAACTAAAAAGCGTCGGGATTTACTGCTATCATCATGACACGAGCTACAAGCATTCCAGCCAAAATGATGTAATTCATCGCCAAGATAGGGCATAGGCAGACGATGAATGATTTGGGAGTAAGTCGGAGAATTGGGATCGACATCTACAGTGGCAAGATAATCTGGTGCTTCGATACCTGTACCCGTATATAAGGCGATCGCATAAAGAATCTTTTCGCGTTCTGCTTTGATTGCCGCTTCTGGAGAAGCGTAACCAGGCCCGCAACAAGTATGAGTCATATTTTACACCTCAGATGAATTCTTAGAAATCATATGCAGACTATTCTTATTTTCACCGATGCATACACTGAAAGTATAATCAAAGCTTTGTCTACTAATTAAATATTTTCTAGATATATTTTTTAATCTTCTTCTTGCATCAAATCAATGACTTTATCTATTTCTTCCTCGTCATTGTATATGTGAGGAGAAAAACGCAAACCATAGTTAACTCTAGTATCAATACAAATATTTTCTTTTTTGAATTTTTCATAAGCTTTTTGAGGATGATTAAATTGAATAACCACCGTTCCTCCACGTTGCGAAGCTTCAGTAGGCGTCAGCACAGTTAACCTTTTCGTTCGAGCAGCCTGAACTATACGTTCTGTCAATACTAAATTGTGAAAGCGAATTTTATCTACACCAATGCTGTTAATTTCATCAATACCTACCTTAGCAATAATAAAAGGGAGAACAGAGGGAGTTCCGCCCCAAAAACGTTTAGCGTTATTAGCATATTGAAAATTATGAATATTAAACTCCCAGGGATTTTCATGAGAAAACCAACCCACATCAACTGGAGCAAAGCTTAAAACACTTTCCGAGTTCGCCCAAAGAAATGCAGCACCTGGGCCTCCACATAACCATTTAATAGACGAGCCTATCACAAAATCAGCATTCCATGCACCGACATCAATCGGTATCACACCAACAGATTGGGCAATATCAACTACTGTAAAGATGCCTTGCTCTTTAGCATATTGAATAATTTCTTTGACTGGATTTAAGAGGCTGTTACCGTAATTAACATGAGTAATAAACGCAAGTTGAGTATCTTTTGTAAGATGCTGTTTCCATATATCTATAAATAATTGATTATCCTTGATTGGTAAGAATTTAATTTGGTAGCCGCTTCTCTCCATTTGAGACAAAGCAAATCCCATCGATGGAAAATCATTTTCTGCAAGAAGAATTTTAGTTCTGTCTTTACGTAGTGGAAGCGAATGTAGAATTTTGCAAATAGCAGAAGACACATTAGTTTGAGGACAAACTTCTTGAGAATCACTATGAATTAAGGTTGAGAGAGATTTGCAAAATTCATCGATTAATCTCAACCATTCCTCCCAAGCTTTACCACCTTGGAACTTCCACAAATCAAAGAAACGCTCCTGTTCTATAGCTGTTTTTTGGGGAAGACATCCTACCGAGTGGTTTAGTAAATAAATACCTTCAGGAATAAAAAAGTGCTGTTTATATCGATTCACCATTATTAATCCGATAATACGGAATTAGTCATTTCAAAATTAGATTAATTTTCCAAACAACTAAGATTTCTTTATTTATATATTGTCATAATAGTCAATATACAAATAGCCTAGAGCTACAGAAAATAAGTTGAGTTATATAGCAATAGATTCCCTAATTTTACCGTATTGTAATCCCCAAGCATCGGTCATTTTATTTCTGATTTCCCAAAGCTCTGGAAAAAATTTCATACGCATTCCACTTTCTAGTAATTCTACAGGACGTCCTTTCAGAGATTGGGAACCCATTCCTATAGTTCTATGAATCAGTTGAATGTGATGATAGCGGAATTTTTGGAACAGTTCATCATATTCTGCTAAAGCTTCTGCAACCATGTAAGCATTGCAATGAGAATACCCTGTATCATAAATTTGTTCTAAACTCAGTCCATGTTTATCCAAATAAAAAGTTTTAAAAGAATTCCATAGAGGTTGATACATTTTCATAATAGTGCGAAAACCCGGAGATTCTTGTCCACTGCCATTTCCTAAGTGTATGCGTATCTCCTGATATTCCTTTGGTGACATGGTTTCCAAAAGGCTCAATTGTTGGATCATGATTTTTTGGATTTCATGCACTCGATTAAAAAGTGTAATTACTCTGTTAGTATTTTCTTGTTGGATATACTCATCAATATCTAAAAGTGTATAAGCAATAAGCTTCATCCAAAGTTCTTCTGATTGATGAACAATTTGAAACTGAAGTTCGTCTTGGTTGCACAATTCCTTATAGTCTTTCTGGCAGGAAAGTAAAGCGTGAGTATTCAAATAAATCTCATAATCCAACGTTCCCTGCCCATGCATAATCGAATAAAAATACTGGCGTTCCATTGAAGCCTCCTAACCCTTGGTTTAGAGTCTGTAATCTTCAGGTTAATAATTGAGAATTGGTTCAAAAATTTTCAACTAATGTTCTCAGCTAATGTGTTTATTTTCTTGCTCACTGGCTTTAACATTTTCAACCAGTTTCATCTAAACTTTTTATTCAGATACGACAAAGCCGCTCTGCTGATGCTCTATTTTTTTATTTTAGTTTGTGGTGTTGGAGGTTGGGGTCTATCTAGGGAATTGTTATTAGATCGGCACCCTATTTTTCTTTCAGAATGACAAAAACCTTCTGATACCGTAGGCGATCGCTTTCCCCATGAGTGTAAAGAAAGATTTCTTTGTCTGAGATGCAGCTTCACGAGTGGTGCTACAAATGAAAAAATAAATAAGTCACATCCTCTTTCCTGTCTACGGTAGGCGCGTTTAGGACTTATTTACCACGTTTTGTAGCTATGATGATATCCTGATAGCTTACAAAACAATCTCTTCCACACCAAGCACCATAATGAATAGGAGTATAAATTTCTAGACCGTGTTTTTCATAAATTTCTTTAATAATATTTTCATCAAAGGCTACAGCGTCTTCTGGTGTATGAGAATTTGTAGTTAATCCACCATCAATTTCAAACTTAAATTCCAAACTACTTAGACTTGAGTTTATATTACCCAATGATTCTGAATTTAGTAAAAAAAATGTAGCTAAAAAATTCTTATTTGGCTTTATAACTCTTGATATTTCTGATATATAATTTTCTATTTCTTCAAGAAGCATATGGGTAAAAACTGAGGTTAAAAAGATAAAATCAAAATATGAATTTTCATAAGGGAATTTATAGTTAGACGCTTGAAAATACCCTCGATGATTGTAAGTTCTATTATAGATGTCAGCAAGTTGAAAATGAAAGTTTTTAAACCGAATTGGGTAGATAGTACGACACCAATCAATACCCTCTTTAACTATGTCAAATCCCCAATATTCTCCCTTGTCGGATAAATAGTTAGTCAGGGGTAGTGCCATTCTTCCGATACCACAACCAACGTCTAAAACTCGATCATCAGGTTTGAGATTGCCATAATCCGCAAAATATTTGAGGAATTCATTTCCTATGTCTCTAAAATCTCCATCTCCAATAAAAATTATTCTTTTAGGAGGAACTAAATAATCATCTTGCTTGCTAATTATGTAAGATATTAAATGTTTATAAATTAATATATAATATAAAAATAAGTTGAGGGCTTTGGCACTATATTTACTGAGGTTATTAACTTTAATACTCATTGCTATATTACCATGATATGAATACTACAATACTTAAGAAAGTACTTTTAGTGCTTGAGTTGATCGCCTGAATTATGCAATTGATACTTCTGTTGCAATTGGTACATATGATTAAATAAATTCCAGCAATATTCTTCTGGTAATCCGCAAGTTACAGCACCACGTAAAACTACGTTAAAGTACCAGTCATTAGGTGCAAATTCTTTTGATAATTTATTAACTACTACATAAGTACGAACACGATTGTAAACTTGCCCCTGGCAGTGAACATCTATAAATTCGTGGCGATAACCACCGCGTGGCACATCCTCTCGTTCATCCAAGCGATCGCTCACCCGCATAGGTAGCTGGTAGAGTACACCGTGTACCGTGCTAGCTGGATCTTTAACTATATCCAACACTCCACATTTACGAAATTGAGAATAGCGATAAAAACCTAGTCGATAACCTTTGAGTATCCCCGAACCAATCACATAACAGTGGGTATTTTCGCCAAGCGATCGCTTCAAATCTACCGGACACATACACGAGCCATAGGCAAAATAGTAAAACATTGGCTCTTTTTGTTGCATTGGTTGCAGTCTTGAGTCTAAGTTTGCAGACTCTTGAGACTGAACCCAACTGTGACGTAAGTGTCTGCCCTGCTTGTTCATCTGTTTTTAGCAGTATTAATACAAATTTTTAACTACACTATAATATACAAATCTTTTTATCAGTATTCCGGTTGACAAACAGTAGTTTATTTTTAGTAAGTATCAAGTATTCTTTGATTTTTCCCATACTACTGAATAACGCCAAAACAAGTGCCTTCTGACATTTACTCCTGGTAGGAAATGTGTATAGATTTGTTGTGCTTGCGATAAGGTAAGGTAAGTATCTGTGCGCCCATGCTCTCTCCATGCTTCTAGTGCTTCCGGTGACGGTTTGATGCGCTTGTTTTTGAGGATCTTAAATATCAAGTTAAGTGGAACAGCCATTAAATCTGTGAAAGTATCTTGAATACTTTCACTTTTGAGCAAGTCTAGAATCACTAGCTTTCCACCTGGTTTCAAAGCAACCTGCAAATCAGACAATAAATTCTCCACTGGCAAGTGATGAACAGTTGCAATAGAGGCAATGACATCGAATTGCTCAACTGGAAACTCCCACTTCAATATATCGGCAACCTGGAAATTTATATTTGTATAATCTCCAAACTGCCTTTGAGCAACTTCTATCATTTTTGGGGATAAGTCTATTGCAAGCACTCTGTCACAACGTTCAGCTAAAAGGCGAGAGAAGACGCCAGTTCCACAGCCAATTTCCAGAATACTCTCGCAAACAGTTGGTAGTTGCTTGAGCAAAAAACTATGGTAGTGGCTGTTGTGATCCCATTGCGCTTCCTCCAACAGTGCAATTCTGTCAAAATCATTCTGAATCTTTTGAGTTGGCGTCTCACTCATTTTGTCTTTTTTATGTAGGCGACTGAATCAATTGATTCCAAGCTTTGAGTACTACCTGTAAATTGTTAGGTAGACGATTTTGAGAAATATCGTTGAATTGCACCGTACCATCTGGACTGGTTAAAGTATAGGTGATGTAATCAGCAGCACCTGTGGGGGCTGGGTAACTCAAATTCTGGAATGAGTCGGCTCCGTTTTCTTCTAACAGTCTTTGAAAGTGTCGCAGTTGCTGCAAAGAAATTCGGCTAACGCTGCGTTCTGAGTCGTTCGCATCACCTATGCGAACACGAATCAAGCTTCCGTCATCTAGCAATAAAGTTTCATAGGTTCTACCAGCAAAGCCGCCACTAGAAATTTGGCGAAAAACCATCCCACTTTCTAATGGTGGTGGTAATTCACTTGTCGGAATTGACACAGGTTGCCAACTACCATTACGAGTAATTTTGCTAGCTCGTCTGTCGAATTTGATTGTATCTGGTTCACCAACGCGATAAACCAAACGCTGTTGTCCATCGCTGACAGTGACTCGCCAACCAGGTACAATGCTTGGGGCGCATAAAATCAACGGTTCGCTGATACCCAAGCAGCGATCGCGCCATTCTCGGCGTTCTACTTCAACTATGCGCAGTTGAGAAACAGTTAATCCCAACTCCTTAGACGCATTCTCTAAAACAGCGTTGCTAATCGATTGTGGTAAACTAACGCGACTTGCGTTTTCATTGAACCTAACTTGAGAACCATCCTGATTAGCACGATAAACTAGGCGTTGTCTTGGTGCTTGTATAGTTATTTCCCAAACTTTTTAAGCAATCTGAATGCAAGCTTCATCAGGACGTGCTAAACCTAAACAACCATCAGCAGTTATTTGTTGAACGTTAGTAACCCGTAGTTGAGAAATTGGTAATCCTGTGCGTTGAGATGCTGCTTTTAAAACAGTATCGTTCACTCTTTGGGGTAACTTATTACTACTAATTTGGCTTTCTCGTTGATTGAACCTGATTATAGAACCGGAATTATTAGTGTGATAAACCAAACTTTGATTGCTTGTCCTAGCTACTACCCGCCAACCTGGAACTAAAACCTGGATGCAGTTTGTATTCGAGCCACCTAATTCCAAACAGCCATTTCTCCAAGTTCTTCGTTGTGCTTCAATAATTTGAAATCGAGAAATCGGTTGATTCAAACGTCTAGAACTAGCTTTTAAGACAGCGTTTCTAACTGAGTTTGGTAAGTTTTTTGACTCGTTGTTTGTGGGAGTATGAGAATTTGCTAACCGTAAAAAACTTCCACTGCTATTTGTATGATAAATCCATCTTTGGCTACCATTAGACGCTATAACCCGCCAACCTGGAACTAATGCTTGGGTACAAAGTTCATCAGGTTTGGGTAGTTCTAGACATCCATTACGCCAAGTCTGTTGGCTATATTCAATAATTTCTAATTTATTAGGTAAAATTCCTTCTCTACCAGAAAGATTTTGCAGTACAGATCTCGCTACTGGCTGTGGTAAACCGCTTTTTTTAATCTTTTCTTTTTGAAATTCATTAACTGTTTCTGGTAAAGAATTGCTTGGATTGGCAGTGGCGCTTTTGAATACTATTAAACCATAACTAACTGACAAAATGCCAGTCAAAATTAAAGCAGTGAAAATTTTAGTTTGTTTGATACTACAATAATTATTTAAGAAGGTTTTCATAGGAAAATTGCCAAATTAGTAACTAGACAATAGTTATTAATCCAAAATACAACTAACAAGTAAGAACTAAAATATATTCTGTAATGAATTAAATAATCAAGATAGAATCAAATTTGTTCTTGTAAGGATTACATAAAGACAGACGCCGATGTCCTTGTCTTTTGTTCCTTATTTTTCAGAGTTAATAAATATTAAGTTATTTTGTACAAAGTATTGGCAATTAGTCTAAGCTACAATGCTGCATACAAACTCTAGGGAATCAAAGCGAAAATCAAGGCAAAAATCTTTGTAGTCGTTTTTAAGTAGAGGCAGAAGGTAAAAAGCTTCTCCTATTTAGTTTTGTGAAATCAGCATTTTACGTTTAATTATGTCTACCTACTTAGCTTGCTCCTTACTTCACACTTTCTCTTTTGGTGGTGTGGCAATACCGCGCTTAATTAAACCCGCCTCCAGTTCTTTAATAAATTTCAAGTCTTCTTCTGGCAAAGACTGGCTTGCCAATAAATCTTCACTTATGGCAGGTTTTTTCTCAAGGAAAGTAAATGCTTGCCGAAATTGACGCCCAGTTGCCTGAATAGGTGAATCAAAATGACAAGAAATTATCTGTTGAAAATCCCATGTTGCGATTTTGTCAACCCAGTTAAGCACTTGGGTTGGTGCTTGAGGAAAAATCAGAGTTTGCAGAATCGGCGCTACAAATGGACGCCCATTTAAGCGTAGAGCATCAAATGATTTTTGCCAGTGTTCTTGCCATCGAAACGGAAATAAACCGAAGTACGCTTTTTTTGAATGATCAGGGGCTTTGAGTGCATCGCGAAAAGCTTGCCACAAATTACTCGTTTCCACCGCATGAGGACGAAAGTAAATCGCAAATAATGAGATGCGTTGCCATCCCTTACGGCGATTTGCTGGATTATCCTCGATCGCTTCCCAAGCATTATCTCTGGCATGAAACAACAACGGATACGGATCTAATTGGGCGATCGCGGGTGGATCTTCTGGCACAGACAAAATAGAATCAGTGACAAGCAGAGTGCGCGATCGCTTGTGAAAGACTGCAACTTCTGCAAAAGATCCTCTTCCCAAGTCAATATCTAACACCGCATAGTCAAACTCATTGGCAAAGGGAGCAAGGCTGCCATCTGCTGAGAGTACTTGAGTCCGTTTTTGAGGAAAACCAAGCCAACTCAATGGCAAATTGAACGGAAAACTCCACTGATGAGGAGCAACAAAGACTTGAGCTTGGGGAAAACATCTGGCGAAGGGACCAACAAAAATTTTATGTTCCAAACCGGAACTAGTGGGCAGAATAATATACTTAACATCGCCGTGCTCTGCTACCAACTCGTTAATCATACGCACACACTCAGCCGTCGGAGCAACGGGTGCATAAACCAATAAGCCACCCTCTGCAAGCTTGATCAGTGTCATCCGAATTGGGGCGATCGTGTAGAGAATGCCCTGAAGCTGATCAAATGTCCAGATAATATCCTCAATTATTTCCCTGCAAATTGTCTGCCGTCTGCCGTAGGGGTAGAGTGGTAAAGCAGGCCAAAATGGCCATGACCAATCTTTTGGATGTATCCGTTGCTGTTGCGCTTGTAACTTCGACTTATGTTTGTGTGCGTTCATAGGCATTCTACCTACTTTTTGCTCCTTTCCAATTTCTAGCACTGGAAAAGCTACTGCTATTTTGACGCGATCGCCCTTGGTATTTCCAAGTTAAGCTTAGAAAAATAAAGCAAATTTAGATTTTGACACAGCTGTATGCAGTTGAGAGTTCATGCTACTTTGACAGCATCTATAATTAATTCTTGCCCTATGAGAGTTCGTTAACCATGTCGGAAGAAGATATCCGTGCCACCAGGCTGGAGAAAGTAGAACAGTTAAGACAGCTAGGGATGAATCCCTACGCCTATCATTGGGAATCTACCCACCAAGCAGCACCATTGCAAGAAAAATTTGCCGATCTAGCCAATGGTGAAGAAGTTGATATCGAGGTGGCAGTTGCTGGACGCATTATGGCGCGTCGCGTCTTCGGTAAACTGGCTTTCTTCACATTGCAAGATGAGACGGGTAATATTCAGCTTTATCTAGAGAAAAATCGCATCCAAGAAGGGATGGCAGATATCGACTCTGATGCCTTTAATCACCTCAAACAACTTACAGATGTTGGCGACATTATCGGAGCGAAAGGAACAATCAAACGGACTGAAAAGGGCGAGTTATCAGTTTACGTTAAACAATACGCAATTCTGACTAAATCTCTATTGCCTTTGCCCGATAAGTGGCACGGATTAACAGATGTTGCCAAGCGCTACCGTCAGCGCTACGTAGATTTAATTGTTAACCCTGAAGTAAGACAAACTTTTCGTCGTCGCGCCCAAATTACTGCTGGTATTCGGAGATTCTTAGAAGAACGTGGTTTTTTAGAAATAGAAACTCCTGTTTTGCAAGCAGAAGCAGGAGGAGCGGATGCCCGTCCGTTTATTACTTATCACAATACTTTAGAAATGGAGTTGTATTTGCGAATTGCTACAGAGCTCCATCTGAAGCGGTTAATTGTGGGTGGCTTTGAAAAAGTATTTGAACTGGGGCGAATTTTCCGTAATGAAGGGATTTCTACCCGTCACAACCCAGAATTTACGACAATTGAAGTTTACCAAGCCTACGCTGACTACAATGATATGATGGCATTGACGGAAGGAATTATTACCACCGTCGCCAAAGAAGTACTTGGCACGCTGCAAATTAGCTACCAAGGACAAATCATTGATTTAACACCACCTTGGCGTCGCATCACCATGCACGAGCTGGTGAAGGAGTATACAGGTTTAGATTTCAACTCTTTCCAAACTTTGGCAGAAGCGAAAGCTGCTGGTAAAAATGCCGGATTAGAAAACACAGAAGATTGCCCTTCAATTGGCAAACTTCTCAATGAAGCCTTTGAGCAAAAGGTAGAAGCCAACCTCATGCAGCCTACCTTTGTCATCGATTACCCAGTGGAGATTTCACCACTAGCGAAACCGCATCGTTCCAAGCCTAATTTAGTAGAGCGTTTTGAGTTATTTATTGTCGGGCGAGAAACTGCTAACAGTTTCTCCGAGCTTACCGATCCAATAGAGCAAAGACAACGCTTAGAAGAACAAGCAGCACGAAAAGCAGCAGGTGATTTAGAAGCGCAGGGAGTAGATGAAGACTTTCTTGCAGCTTTGGAATATGGGTTGCCGCCTACAGGTGGATTAGGTATCGGCATAGATCGTTTGATTATGTTGTTGACTGACAGTCCGAGTATTCGGGATGTAATCGCCTTCCCTTTACTCAAACCCGAAAAATCTGACTCAGCCTCAGAATCATCAACTTAGAGACTGAAAATTAAAAAATCTCCAATTTGTAGGGGAGGCAGTTTGCGGTGTAGATTTTCTGACCGCAATACTGCCGTTGCGTTAGGATGATAGTTCGTAACGCGCCATCAACACACCATATGATTTAAACAAAGCCGATGGCGGGATTTGAACCCGCGACCGCTCGATTACGAATCGAGTGCTCTACCACTGAGCCACATCGGCACATTCACCTTGAGATTATAGCAGCATCATTAGTAATCATGGTACAGCCAAATCCCAAAAATCGTACAGCAAGCCAACTTAACTCAGAACAATATGCCCGTCTCAAGGCGGAAATCAAAAATCCTTATCGGAATTTACGGAAATTTATTTATATTGCTGGCTGTGCTTCTGGTTTAATTGGGGCATTTATCTTTTTTTTTCAATCACTGGCTGGGCGCAATCTTGATACTGCCTTGCCCAACTTGGCATTGCAAATTGGAATAGTAGGGCTGATGGCTTTTTTATGGCGCTGGGAAGAGCGAGGGCAAAAACGCTAATGGTTCCATGTCATTAGTTCTGAGGGGTTCGTAGTGAGTGATTTATCGCTCAATTTCAGCGGCTCCAGCCCTAACTACAAACTTTTACAACTTATCATAATTCATGACATAAACCATTAATGGTCTGTCGCAAAAGTTTTGATAAGTTTGTGTAAGCACAAAGAGTGCTGCACTCATAAAGGACTAAAGTCCTTACTACGAACTTATATAACCATTATCATTAAATACGATCAACCACTAGTAAAAGAAGGCAGACAGTGAACAATTAATAATTATCAAATGATAACTGTTCACTGATAACTGATAACTGATAACTTATGCAGCAGACAAACAAATAGGGGCAGGTTTTAAACCTACCCCTAGTTCTGTTGATACACTGCGCCCGACTGCTGCTGCTACCGACTTTAAACTATGAACTAAATTCACCATATCTTCTAAAGATAAGGCTTGTCGTGCGTCAGAAACAGATTTTTCTGGTTCTGGGTGACACTCAATAATTAAACCATCCGCTCCACATGCAATAGCAGCCTTTGCTACAGGTGCTACCAACTCTCGCTTACCTACAGCATGAGAGGGATCGACAATTATGGGTAAGTGAGTGATTTGCTTAAGGGCTGCTACTGCTGCTAAATCAAGTACGTTGCGGGTATAGTTATCGAAACTGCGGATACCTCGTTCGCATAGTACTACATTAGGATTGCCGTGGCTTAAAATGTATTCGGCTGCCATCACGAATTCTTCTAGTGTTGCTGCTAAACCACGTTTGAGGAGTATGGGTTTACCTGCTTGTCCTAAAGCTTTCAGTAAGTCAAAGTTTTGCATATTACGGCTACCAATCTGAAGCATATCAGCGTGAGCAGCAACTATCTCAATTTGAGAAATAGACATGACTTCGGTGATGACTGGGATATTGTAGCGCGATCGCACTCCTGCCAGAATTTTTAGTCCTTCTTCTCCCATTCCCTGAAAAGCGTAAGGGGAAGTGCGGGGTTTGAATACACCGCCACGCAAAGCTTGTACAGGAGCAGCAGATAGGTTTTGAGCTACTGTTTCCATTTGCTCCCAGCTTTCAACGGTACAAGGGCCACCGATAATTACTAATTCTGCACCACCAAAAGCAACTTTGTCTGAGAGTTTTACAATTGTTTGGTGATCGGTATCAGACTTACTGGCTAGTTTTGCACTAATCATGATGGAATTCTCCTTTGGACTACAGAATTTGAGGTTGATAATAAAAAACCCGGAACTGTTTGGTTCAGTTCCGGGTGCTTACGTTTCATCGCCATGAAGCTATTTACCCGGAACTTATTCTGGGCCAAAAGTAATAGTTATAAAACCAGCTACCGAAATAAATCATGACGACGAGATTCTCCTTAAAAAACAAAAACCGCAGAGTTCACTCTGCGGTTCACCGGGTAGTTTCCATCAGGAAACTCGATTCACTCCCGGTGAACCACCCTAAACCAGTAATAAAAGTAAGAATTGTGTGTGAACATCTGCGAGAAACTTTTTTTAAAACTAAAATTACACCTATACCCAAAGACGATAGCAGACGCCTAGACCTGCGTCAAGACCCTGAACTAAAAAAGGTATGAAGTATGAGGTATGACAATTTTGAATTGCTTGTTAAGTACAATTTAGAAAATCAAGCTAGCCTCCATGGGCAAAAGTCCACAACTAAGGAATGAAAATCTCTTTTCTCTAGCCTCTAATCTCTAGCCCCTATTTTCAAGCTAGCTTGCCGACAACACAAATCTGGCGATAGAGACTAGTTGCTTGCCAAAGGCGATCGCGTGCAAGAGGATTTATCCGAACTTTCTGTCATCTGCCACACCAGTTGCACGTCAATAGCTTTAAGGAATGGTAGTTGTTACAACAGTAAGAATACTCTGAAATTCTAAACAGATGACGCGACTAGCGCACTGCCGATGAATTCTCTGAAAATGTTCCACCTTCACAAAGTACTGACATTGCCTGCTTCCAGTGATACTAATTTAAAATGCCACAGATGGATTCATTCAACCCAGACACACCAAGGCGATTTCCAATTCCATTTTCCAAAACTTGTACTGAGCTTGTCGAAGTATCCAAAATGGAATGAGTTATGGTTAATTCACTACCCAATATCTAAAAGTATTGGTTTTGAAAATCTTGTGAGCTTTAATTAAATTCAGTTAATTAATAACCTAGCTGTAAATCTTGCGTGTCTCGACGTCTGTGTTAGAAATTCAGTATTCAATTGCACTTGATTTAACGGTATTCTATGGCGACAAACTACCACAAATTAGCCGTTACCAATTCCCTATTGACGTAACTCCGTTTTGAAGCATTCTAATTTGTATTATGCCTAGCTCCAAATCCAAACTTTTAGCTACTTCTTTCGACTATCAAGGAGTTTATCCTTGTCCAGTGTGCCATGTTGGTAAAATTACTCATATGCCTTTGATGGAGGCTATGTCCTGTGATTTTTGCCATCAAATTTTTACTGTCAATGTAGAGCAACAGCAACTACTAATGCCTTCTAGACAACCTCCCTTAGTTTGGCGTTGGAATGGCTTTCATTGGACAGAAGCTCATTTAGAAGGAGTGGAATTTGGTTGGGGTTATGTGCTAGCAGCAATTGCTTTTATATTTCTTCCGACTGCCTTAATTGGGATAGTCGCTTATATTTTCCCACCACATCCAGATGCTCCCTTTTCTTGGGTTCCATATATCTGGACTGTATTAACATTTTTCTCGCATTTAGCAATTATTGTTTGGCTGTTTATTGAGATTTATCAGATTCCTGTTCGAGCTTATGTTAGAGCCTTACGACAGCGTTTAAGCAGTCGTTGACAGAAAAATTGCCTAATGATTAAACTTTTGAATAGCATCTCGGTATATCGACTATGGCAAGACGCACCTCCCTCATAAAATTCTTGGCAAGCTTTTCTCAAACAAAGTAATCGCGCGATCAAGACATACAATCTTTCTCAATTGTTTCACATCACAAAGCTGTACAAAGATTCTTCCAGGGGCAGTTGAGTAAGCAAATACTCTCTGTCTTGTATCAGAAAGTGATTTTCAATTCCCAACGCTTGCTCGCACAATCTCCGCAATTGCTGCTCGTGAGATTAACAGGAGTATTCATATTGGAATTGAAGAAGAACCCAAAATACAAAATACAGAAGTAGAATGCGGAATAGAATTTTGAGTTCTAAATTATAACTTAGGTTATTAAATAAGATACTTCATATAGTAGAAGTGTGGGCATAAATACTCAATTTATACTCCTGTAATTGGATAAAAATTTAGTTAGATGAATAGGAGAATCTATTTCTTTAGAAGTATTTCAAAAAGTATACTATCTTATCTAAAAATTTAGATTTGGGATGAAATTACAAAAAGAATGTCCACTGCTAGCGAAAAAGACAAGAGAAAAATTAAATGTATCAGAGATTACTACATTATTTCCTAGTCATAAGCAACTATACTGAGAAAAATAAATTATTTAGTGGATAGTAACAGTCAATTAGGCATGAAGCTGCTTGTAAGAGCGTAACAAAACATTGATAATCCACTGAAGTGCCTAAACCTGTTGTTACAATTTTTAGACATTAGTATTACGGTATCTCTTTAACTGTGGCAAATACTGCGGAAAAATCCAATTTTAGTTGTAATCATTCAACAACAGAAACTTTGACAAAAAATCAAGCTGATAGTTAGCCGCATCACTCATAATTAAAGTTGATTATCTTTAAAAGTCTTATGAGAGAGCTGGAGCAATATTATCGGGTGTTAGACTTGGAGCCTGGAGCAACCCTAGAGGAAGTGAACCAGGCTTACAAAGATTTGGCTTTTATTTGGCACCCCGATCGCATTCCCCATGAAAATCAGCGCCTCAAGCAGAAGGCGCAAATCAAGCTACAACAAATCAATGAAGCACGTGAAAAATTACGCTCTCTCAAACCTAAATACCAAACTCCCCACCACCAACCGCCACCACCAAAAAAACCACAAGCCAAAACCTATCAGCCACAAGCCAAAACCTATGAACCACAAGCTAGAACCTATGAGCCACCAAAGCCAAATCCAGACTTGAGCGGGCAGGATTTTAGCCGAGCTAATTTAAGTAACAGAGACTTATCTGGCAGAAACATGAGTTATGCCAATTTGAGTGGTGCGAATCTTAGCGATACTTTTATGCACAAAGTAATTCTTAGAGGTGCCAATTTATCTGACACCAATATGTTTAGAGCCAACTTACTTTTAGCAGACTTGAGAGAAGCCAATCTACGCAATGCCAACTTGATTGGAGCCGACTTTAGTGGTGCTGACTTGCGGGGCGCTGACTTGACAGGAGCGCGGATGCGTTCTGGCGATCGCTTACTCGTAAAATTAATTGGTGCTAATTTATCTGGCGCAATCATGCCTGATGGTACAATTCATGCATAAGATTGCCCATGTTTTGCCAAGAAATCGAGCATTACTTTGACCACTGCATCTGCTGACTCTAACACAAAGGCATGGCCGCCGCGCTCAAGGATGACTAATTCAGCATTGGGAATGGCTTGAGTTAATTGCTCAGAAAATTTGATGGGAGTCATAATATCTTGCTTGCCAACTACAACGAGTGTGGGGCAGTGAATGTCTTTGAGGTGATCGCTCGTATCTCCATCAAGAATTGCTCGGCATTGATGATATAACCCACCAGGTGTGGGCGGAAACGGTTGATTCTCAATCATGTTGATGAGTGTTTCCATCGCCCCTGGAGTTGAGTAAAACGCATCGGTAAACAACCAGGGTAATAAAACCTTTTGATAAAGTATTCCCTCTAATTTATGTGTCAATTCGCCAAATAACTCGATTAGCGAATAAAACTTTTCATCTGTTTTTGTCCAAGATGAAAGGAGTATCAAAGTTTGAATTTTTTCTGGATGTGCTAAAGCTAGTTCTTGGGCAATTTGTCCGCCCATCGAATGCCCGGCTATATGCACCTTGGAAATGCTCAAGTAATCCAACAGTGCTGCCGCATCAGCAGCCATTTGTTTAATACTGTAGGGGCTATCTGGTGCAGAACTTTCCCCAACTCCCCGATTATCAAAGCGAAGTACTCGATACTGTTTAACTAGTGACGGCATCATTGCTGCCCATGTCGAACTATCACTGTTAAACCCTGCGATCAACAGTAATACCTCGTTTACACTGTCACCTTGAATTGTGTAAAACAAATCAATTCCATAAACTTGAATTACTGGCACAGCTAAATCTCCTCGAATTCTTGACATTGCTCATTGGCACTATTAACGTCTTAGATATTATGCACAATCAATGTAATCGTTAAACTCGGAAGGTAGTTTGTTAGTTCAAATATCCACATAAGTACAATTACTGTGGTTAAACTAATAAATCGGCGACCGTTGATTGAATTCTGCAAGGTGTGATAGGTGTTTTTAAGCAGGGTTTCCAGTATCGAATTCGAGGCTATTACCTTCGCGGTAGTCGTCGCAATGATAGCAGTGTTCCAAACAGCGACCTTGATCTGTATGATAAAACTTTATACTTTCAGTTCTTGAGTGGGCATACTAAGAGCAGTTTGCTAAAAAGTAGAAGTAATTAGTATGTATTGGTTTTCAGTACGTAGACAGAACGGGACTTACTTGTTAGGCATCGCTTTTGGATGTCTGTTTTGGAGCATTGCTTTTGCCGCAGTCTCAGAAGGCGATCACTGTATTTTGTACAATTTTGTATATTTTCTAAAATTTTGAAACTAAACGACTAAAATACACAATAAATCTCTACTAGGCATATTTAGACTTGCTAATAATATCCGGAATCTTATCAAATCCCGATGTCTGATCAAATTAAGGTAGCACAAATAGGTTTTTTGGCAACAGTCCTCGGAGCAATCATAGGGGCTGTTGGAACAATAATTGCATCAGACAAAGTAAGACTTCCTTTCTTTCCTATTACATATTATTCAGAGGAACAGCTATCTCAGGAAGAGAGGAGTTTTGTTGCCGATATTCTTAAAGATCTGGGGAGTTCTGTAAAAACACCTCTATTTGGTCAGCTTTTTACTAAGGAAAATGGGAAGTTAAGTATAACAAACCTTGGTCAAGTCAAAAATTTTATTGTTGAAGTCACGTTTCCTAATCCAAGTCACACATATTGGGACTATGGCTTTATCTTTAGAGACTATGACTCCTCTCAATACCGTCTTGCTTTTAATTACAATCTTGACAATAAAGTAAAGTGGACTCTTACAGTCGTCACAATAATTCCTCAACGAGAGAAACCCCAATTTAAAAAAATTCAATCGGGTGAAGTTCAAGATTTCCGCCAAGATAGTAGTCAGGCAAATAAGATTCGTCTTATTGTTTATGAAGATATAGGACTTTTATATGTTAATGACCAGTTTCTTGCAAAGCTGTCTGTAGGTGAATTACCTTCAGAAGGAGAGATAGCTATAGCAACAGATATGTTCGGTGACTCTGAAGGTAATGTCATATCCTATAGTGGATTGTCTCTGTGGAAGCTTAAGAGAAGTACATACGGCAATAAATCTGAACCCACTAGTCTATCTCTAATACCGATTCGTAAAAATATAGTTAATCATTACATTACTCTCTAATCAGAAAATATAAGATTAAATTTTAAAAGCAAAATAGCTGTAAACACATAAGTTGACTATCTTACTTTTATCGATCCAGTGTGTGCTGATTGTTAAATTGAAAGAGATTCTTTGATTGCCCTTACCGAGTTGAATAAATTATCTGTTTTTTTGGCAGAATTACTAAAACTGTTGAGAACGCCTTCCAAGACTGGTAACATTGTATTTACCTGTTTGGCACGAATAATCATATCCCAAACTGGTTCTAGCTTCTTCCAGGCACCAGAATAAACTAAGTGTCTCATCTTGTCGCCCTAAGTCTCTTTCACCCAAGCGCCCCGGAAAATATTACTCCAACGATAAAAGTCTTGATAGGCACGCCAATATCCAGATTCTAAAATCTCTGGTGTCATTTTTGCTGGTTTGTAAACTACATGACGGGTATCGTATAAATCCCAGTTATTCTCAGTCATACGGTTTTGCTGTACCATGCGGGTGTAAAGCGCCGTACCGGGATAGGGTGTGAGAATATGAAATGTAGCTGTTTCAATACCTTGGCTTACCGCCCATTCTACTGTTCGCTCAAAAATGGTTTTATCGTCATCATCCATACCAAACACAAAACTACCATTAATCATTACTCCCATATAGTGTAGGCGGCGAATGGCAGCATTGTAGTCACGATTCAAATTTTGATACTTGTGCTGTTCCCTAAGATTATTTGGGTTGAGTGTTTCAAATCCTACAAACATACTTCGCAAACCGCAAGCAACTGCTTTCTCTAACAATCCTGGTTGCAAGATAGATTGCACGGTTTCTGCTGCTTGCCACACGCGCCCCATTCCTTTCATTCCATCAAATAAGTTTGCGGCAAATTCTGCATTGCCAAATAAATGATCGTCTAAAAAATAGAGATGCTTCCCAGGTAATCGCTCAATTTCCGCAAGAGCATCATCTACTGCTTGCGTGTAAAAAGATTTACCATCTTTAAAAAACGCTTTTTTGTAGCAAAAATCGCAGGTATGCGGACAACCCCGTGAAACTATACTGAAATAGATGCTTGCTAAGTATTGTTGATAGTAAAAAGTAATAATTACTACCATAAAATGGTACAGCGATCGCTCATCGAAAGTTAAATTCTTGACACTACAAAAAAAATAAAGAGATCCCGGATAAGTGACGCAAGGTGATGATAAAGTTGTACGATTGCAGACATCTTAATGTTTTCTGCCAAAAATGGAGATTACCAATGGACACTACAAGTCCATTCAAAGAGAACTGGGAATTGGAAATCAAGTCGTCTTGCCAGCCAAAAAAGCCGAGTATTTGCTTTCTTTTAAATTGCAATTTTGATAAACACAGGGTTTGAGGTTGCAAAATGGAAGTAATAAAGGGTAGCAGGCAAGCAAAGGCTTTTTAATCAATTTGATGGTATTGCCGTGGTTGGAATTGTCATTGTTTCTCACAGCAAAGGTTTAGCTGAAGGAGTGCGGGAACTGGTAGTGCAGATGGTTCAGGGTAAAGTTTCCTTGGCTGTTGCTGCTGGAGTTGACGATCCACAGAACCCGCTCGGTACAGATGCTATACAAGTTTATGAAGCGATCGCCTCTGTTTACAGTGAAGATGGCGTTCTCGTGTTGATGGATCTGGGTAGTGCTTTAATGAGTGCAGAAATGGCACTAGAGTTTTTCCCACCAGAACAACAAACAAAAGTCCACTTGTGTGCAGCACCTCTGGTAGAAGGTGCGATCGCAGCAGCAGTTGCAGCAGCATCTGGCAGTGACATGCAGCGAGTTCTTGCAGAAGCCCAAGCAGCATTAGTACCAAAAGCAACTCAACTAGGCGCTGCTATTAATCATCCGTCATCAATCATTACTGAAGAACAACTAACTCATGACATCGGCGCACCTGAGGATGCTTCTCCCACGGCAGAACAAATAACTAGAGAAATTCACCTGAGTGTTCACAATCGGTTAGGATTGCACGCTCGCCCAGCAGCTAAGTTTGTAGCGTGTGCCACTCGATTTCAATCACTAATTCAGGTATGTAATCTAACTAAAAGTAGTGGTTTTGTACGTGCTGACAGTATTAACCAAGTGACAATGCTAGGGGCGCGTCAAGGACACGAAATTGTTATTACTGCAACAGGTACTGATGCAGATGAGGCTCTAGCTGCACTACAAGCATTGGTAGAAAGTCATTTTGGTGAAGATGACATTAGCTCAGAATCTCATCCGATTTCTCCCTCTCCCCCTCTCCCTCCTTCCTCCTTAAAAGGAATTCCCGCTTCGCCTGGAGTGGCGATCGCACCCAGCTTTCAATTTAAAAAAACAACTGTTGTTTGGCATCACGCTGCACCTATTCACGTTCATGAATATCACGTAGAAAATCCGGAAACTGAGTGGCAAAGACTACAATCAGCGCTGCGAATTGCACGACAGGAAATTCAGGCGTTACTGACACACTCTTCAATTCAAATTGGTGACGCGGAAGCTTCTATTTTTGACGCTCATTTGCTATTTCTTGAAGATCCCATACTGCTGGAGACTGTGCAGGAGAGGATTTTTGCACTGCACCTAAATGCAGAAGCTGCATGGAGTGCGGTGATAGAGGAGGTGGCGAGTAACTATCACCAACTTGAAGATCCATATTTGCAAGAGCGAGTAGCAGATGTGGTAGACGTGGGACAAAGAATTTTGCGAATCTTATCGGGTACTCCCATCACTACTGTCGATTTATCCCAACCAGCGATTTTAGTTGCTTGCGATCTCACTCCCTCCGACACAGCGAGTCTAGATCCGACAAAAGTTTTGGGCATTTGTATTACTGCTGGTAGTGCCACTGCCCATAGCGCTATTTTGGCACGTTCGTTAGGTATTCCCGCCGTTGTTGGTTTACCATCAGAGATATTGCAGGTTGCAGATGGGACGCTGCTGAGTGTTGATGGTGAGACTGGTAACGTATGGATAGAACCAGAAGCAGATACTTTGGCAGCACTTGAGGTAAAACGGCATACCCAGCAAACTGCCCGACAAAAAGCACTAGCTACTGCACACCAGCCTTGCTTAACGCGCGATCGCCACCAGATGAGTGTACTTGCAAATATTGGCAGTATAGAAGATACACAACAAGCTCTTAGTATGGGTGCCGAAGGTGTAGGATTGCTACGTACTGAATTTCTCTATCTTCACCGTACAAGCGCTCCTTCTGAAGAAGAGCAACTGACAGTTTATCAGGCGATCGCTCAACTTCTAGGTACGCATCCTTTAATCATTCGCACTCTTGATGTTGGTGGAGATAAACCACTGCCCTATTTAAAAATGCAACCGGAAACTAATCCTTTTTTGGGCTGGCGCGGCATTCGTTTTTGTTTGGATCGTCCCCAAATTTTGCAAACTCAATTACGAGCAATTTTAAGAGCTAGTGCGGGACATCAAGTTAAAATCATGTTTCCGATGATTGCCACTGTTGCAGAAATACAGGCGGCTAAAGCTATGCTGGCTGAGGTGCAAGCAGAACTACGTCAAGCTGGTATTCCCTTTGATGAAAAAATGGAAGTAGGCATAATGGTGGAAGTGCCATCGGCGGTTGCCGTTGCCGAGCAATTAGCTCAAGAAGTAGATTTTTTCAGTCTTGGCACTAATGATCTCAGCCAATATGTGATGGCAGCAGATCGCACCAATCCACAAGTGGCTCTTTTAGCTGATGCCTTGCATCCGGCAGTTTTGCGAATGATACAGCAAACAGTGCAAGCTGCCCATACTGCTGGCATTTGGGTAGGATTGTGTGGCGAAGTTGCCGCAGATCCCCTAGCAGCACCAATTTTACTAGGATTGGGACTAGATGAGGTAAGTTTGAGTCCTCCCGCAATTGGGGCGTTTAAAGAAGCGATCGCCCAATTAACAATGGCACAAGCACAGGCGATCGCAACCACAGCATTGCAACAAGATTCTGCTACCAAAGTCAGAGAAGTGGTTTTAAATTCTCATACCATTTCACTTTTTGAGTGATTCATATTCAACCCCTCCCAACCTCCCCTTACTAAGGGGAGGTGCCGTAGGCGGTGGGGTACATCCAT